>CAMFSS010000162.1 GCA_945983195.1 uncultured Prevotellaceae bacterium
TCACCGATGATCGCGCGGAGAAGAGAGTGGGTGTCGGAGAGCAGAATCAGGTTGTTCTCGTTGCGGAAATCACTCACACAGCGGTTGATGTAGACGAGCAGTCCCAATTTGTATATGTTCCCTGTTATGCTCGCCACAAGCATATATTTGTTGATGCGTTTGAGAGCAGCTTTACATATTTCGTTGATTTTATTCTCGAAATCTTCACCCGGAAGCGGCTCTCCTTTCTTAAGCTTTGTTTTCGACACAAGCGGAGCAAACGCATCGGTGTATTTCACCAGCGTTTTAATGTTGTTTTTGTCGGGTATGTAGTCGGCGGCTGCCGAATTAAGCAGCCAAGCCGATAGCGACCCGGTGGTTTTGCGCACATTGCCGTAGTTGGCATCATCAAATTTCCGGTTGCCTTCGGCTATTAGCCTGCGTATTTCATCAAGCAGGTTCCTTAATTGCTGTTCAAGCTTGGTCTGGAATAGCATTAGTGCACCACGCGAGTCGCTCAGGTAGTCATTCATCTGAGTGTGCACCTTGCGGAATGTTTCCTTGTTGATGATGCCGGCAAGCGAAAAAAGTCCGCTGCCTTTCGAGCTGTATCCCGCTGCTTCCGACATCTGCCTGTTTCCCTCTTTGAATGGATTCCAGTTGCTGTCGCGGGCTTGCTGTTGGGCTGTCACAATGTGCTTGCGCCTGCCAAGCACCTGGGCATACTGCTTGCGGTCGGAACGTATGAGGTTGAGAAAATCATGCACGCCAACGGCAAGCGCATAGTCGTCGTTAAGCTCTATGTCGTAGTCGTAAGGCAGCTCCACCTCAGCGGCAAATGTGCGCAGTATTATCTGGAAAAACGAGTCGATTGTGCTCACATTGAAGTTGGAATAGTCAAAAAGCAGCTCCGTCAGCGCACGCTTGGCAGCCTGCTTCACCTGCTTCTCTGTAGCCTTGAAAGTCACACACAGCGTTTCCATATAGCCCTTGCTATCGGGCTGTAGTCCGGCAAGCACGGCAAGTTCCTTCACTATGCGTTGCTTCATCTCATCAGTGGCTTTGTTGGTGAAAGTCACTGCAAGTATATGGCGGTGATATTCGCGCTTGCGTTTCCCCGAATAGAGGCGCAGCGTGCCGTTCTCGGTCTTTTCACCGAGAAGCAGCGTTATGTATTCCAGTGCAAGCGTATAGGTCTTTCCCGAGCCTGCCGAAGCCTTGATGATGTTGAGCATAGTTCTGAATTAGGTTTGTAGCGGCGCGACGGTGCATCGCTTCCGCAGTCTTATTCATATAATCCGAGCCTTGAAGCCACGCGCCTTTAGGAATGTGAGCACCTTGTCGCGGAAATCGCCCTGTATCAGTATCTCGCCGCCCCGTGCCGAGCCTCCCACACCGCAATGCTGCTTCAGCTCCTTTGCAAGCTGCTTTAGAGCTTCGTCGCTCCCCACAAAGTCAGTGACAAGAGTCACACGCTTGCCGTTGCGGTTGCGCTTGTCGAGCATCACATTGAGCATCTGCTTCCCCTGCTCTGCAAGTGCATCGGCAGGGGCTTCTGCCGTTTCCTCCGGCTCAGTGGTGGTATCCTCCGGCGTATAGTTGAAAGCTGCGCCAAGGGCGGCTTTCCAGTCATCTGTTGTCATATCACGTGTTTTGAATCTGCTTGATTGGTTTGGTCTATCCCGCGCTTATTCTCACTGCTTTGGAGAGAGGTCATCAGGATAAGTAATCTCATTGATGATTCTGCCGCCTGCTATGCGTATGTAGGTGTGGAATGAGCGTGAGCCCTCAGTAAGCTCTATCACACGCGCACCGTTGCCGCCGGGAATGTGGTTGTACACCGTGCCACCGCCCGTGTAGCGTCCGTAGCACAGTGCAATGCTGCGCCAGTTCACCAAATAGTCGTTGATGTGGTCGTGACCCACAAATGTCGCAACAATGTCGCCCTGTGAACGCATTGCAGCAAACAAGCCCGAATTAATTTTCGGCGAGCAGGCTGCTTCACCGCGATAGCCCATCATCTGTGCATTTTCGTTGCTCACAGCCTCATTGTATTCAGGCAGCGGAATATGGAAAAACGCCATCGAAGGCAGCTTCTTGCCGCCATTGGCTGCTGCAAAGCCATTGCTGCAAGTTGTGTACCAGCTAATTTGGTCAGGCTTTATCCAGTCATAGTGTTTCAGTTCCTCATCTTTAGTGTAGGAGTGGCTGTCGAAGAAGTAGAGCACGGCAGCATCCTTATTGGCATCAGCCGATGAAGCCACTGTAAGCACATAATTAGTAACACCGCTCACACCCTCAGTGCTGGTGCTCAAGTTGCCCGGAAGGGTTTTCAGCAAGTCAAGCAGCTCCTCGCGGCTCATTCCCGACTCGTCGTCGTGGTTGCCGAATGTCACCGCAAATGGCAGCTTGCGCTTAAGCACCGGCTCAAGAGCCTTCATATAGCCATCTTTCGCAGGTGCACCGAAAACCAGGTCACCCGTATAGATCACGAGGTCAGGCTTCTCAGCATCAAGCACCTCATTCATACGCTCGCCGGCAATGTCGCTCGCCGGATTATTGGCAATCCAGTGCACATCAGTAAATTGCACAATCTTGAAAGTCTTGTTCTTCGAAAACCGAAGCGTCTGCGCCATTGCGCTTATAGCCACAAGCACAATTGCAATAGCAGTAATAGTCGTTCTTTTCATACTTATTCCGTTATTAGCATAATTCAATAATAATTGCAAAACTACTAAAAAAATTCGTGCAAATCTAATGTAACCACCCAAATTTATTCAATCCCCTTCCAATTAATCCCATTGGAACATTTCAAGCCCCATTTAACCCAAATCGGTCATTAGCGTTATGATGATAACTTTTTTATTTTTGAACAGATGTTTTTACGTTTTGAGGGCACAATGGAGGTCCATTGTAACCGATAAACGGAAAGACAGATGACAAAAAGAGAATATGTTTGCGCATAACAGTAGAATGACTGATTTGGGTTTAACAAACTTGTTTATAACACTCTTGTTAAATTCAGAAATATGGGCAATAACCACAACGCCCTGCCGGGGATTTCCTTGGCAGGGCGTTGTGGTTATTGTGTCAGTGTGGAGCTACATCAAAGCAGCGACTTTCATGAATGGCTGCAACAGCCTATCGGCGGCGGCGAACACTACGTGTTGCCGAACTGCTCTTTACCTTCGACTCCTTCACTTTCGACTCCTTTGGCTTCTTTGCCTTCTCCTTGGTAGCACTACTGCTCTTCTTGGTGCTGCGCTTAGTGCTGCGTTTGGTAGTCGACTTCTTGTTGTCGGCACGCTCCTTTATCACGAGCGTTGTGTCGTTGGCAAGGCGAGCCTCCTCAAGTGCCTCAAGCGAATCGGCGCGAGCCTGAAGTTCCTCACGAGTAGGCACCCACAGCGTCTTGTCGAATGATGTCAGTCGCTTCTCTATGCTGTCCTGTGCTCGCTTGAAGTCATCAGGGTCGGGATACAATTGCATCAGCGAGAGGTTGCGCAGATTCTTCGTCTTGTAGATCTCACCCTTGTATAGACTCATCTTGAAGAAGTCATCGTAGTTGTAGCGGGCAAGGTTATTGTCGTTGTCGGTAAACACATATTGCTTGGCAAGATACGGACGGATTGTCTCATCAAGCTTCACCCAGAACATCGGGTAGCGAACAGGCTCGCCACCAAATTCATCGGTGCGGTGAAGCACAGGGCAAATGGCCTGCACACGATGCTGCATCTTGGTTGCCACACGGTCAAACTCCCACTTCTCAATGATGTAGTAGCTGAGCACCTCGTTTGATGGTATGTCGGCATCTTCAATCTTAAATTTCGGGTGCTTCTCAGTGCTTCCCTTGGCCTCTGTGTAGAGAATGTGGAAGCGGTCGAGCATCTCCTTCACCTTCACCTTGTACTGGTCGGTAAATATCTCGCGGCCGTCGAGATACTCATACACCGTAAGCTTGTCGTCGGCTATGAGCTTCATGATGATGCAGAAGAGGTTCATTCCGTCCTGATTCGGCTCCTCAGGGTAGTAGAGAGCCATATTCTGCTCCTTGCGTAAGTCGAGCTGACGGTAGATTACCTTCATCCACTGCACATCGGCATCGCTCACCTCCTGCTCCTCGTAGAACGATTGCATTCGGGGTGTCACCTGCGTGCCCTTCTCCTGGTTGCGGTCGCCTGCCTTGCGCTTGCGCACGGTGCTCGATTTCGACTGTTCCTTTGCCACGGCTCCGGCGGCTGTCGCTGCCACTATCAGTGCTACGGCTATGTATCGAAGTATCTTCATAATGCGATTATATTTTCTTAGTTCTAATTGTTTCATTTTTCCGTGGCAGCAAAACATCTTGTACAAAGAATGTCGGCTTGCCTCGGCTTTTTAGTTCACTATCACCTCCATCGGAGCGATTGTGCGCTCAATTCCATCGGGTCCCACAGCACGCACACGCGATATGTAGAAACGCTTGCCGCGCGAAAGACGGCGGAAACTGCTTCGCTGGCGTTCCGAGAATTTGTCGCCCTGCGACACCTCAGGTATGGCGTTGCCCATCGAGTCGAAGAACACCGTCTCAAAGCTCAGCACCTTGTATGCCACATTCAGCATGTCATCGTCGATAGCTGCCGATATTCCTTCGGCTTGGAGCAGAAGCGTCTTTGAGAACGGCTTGCCTCCCTTGTATCGCTCAGGATTGCCTTTGGCATCGGTATAGGCGATGTATGGCATTGGATCGGGCAGCTTGCGCACACGGAATGTGGTCGATGCCACCTTCTGCGACACACCGTCGATGGTTGCCGTCACAGTCACCACTGCCTCTGCTCCCACCTTGGTTGGACGTGCCACCCAATTGTCGCCGCTGCGTGTGAGCGTACCGTTGGTCATCGTGGCTGAAATGGCATTGTTGGGAATACCGGGCACTGCAATTGAAATGGGGTTGGCAATGCCGGCATAGAGCACGTTCATCATCGTTGCCGAAATTGTTGCCATTGGCTCAATCACCGTGTACGACGACTTGAATTCGTGGCGCGACACTGTGCCGTCGCCATGCGGCACCTCAATGTAGCCTGAGTAGTCAAACAATCCCGCCTTTCCGGTTCCCACCTGATAGAGTCCGCGGTCGTTGCTGAGCTGTGTGCCGTTAACGTACACATTCGGACGCTGTGTGGTGTCGACTGCTGCAAGCACTATGCTTGCCGAGTATTTGCTGCCCCGCATCACTATGCGCGAGTCGGGAATCACAAAGGCATCTACCTGGTTCACGCGAATATCGCCAATGTCGATGTTTGTCAGCAGCGTGTTGAGCACCTCACCCTCCACATAGAGGAGGTCGTTCTGCATTTTGCTCAGAAGTGTCACGGCTGCCACCACAGGCATATTCTCAAAGAGGTTCTCCTCCCACGATTTTGCGTCGATATTGCCTGCCGACTTCTTCACCTGAGTGGCAAGCACACGGCGTATGTTGGTAATCTTGGTCGTATCTGTAATGTGCGAGCACGAAAAGTCGCTGTAGGCGTTGATGCGCTGCTTCAGTTCCTGCCCCTTGCCTGTGGTAGGCGCAAGCATCAACACTGCTGCCGATTCCAGGTCGTCGAGGATCGTGCTGTTGTCCACAGCGGCATCGCTGCCGT
>CAMFSS010000163.1 GCA_945983195.1 uncultured Prevotellaceae bacterium
ATGCTCTCCAGGCTAATGGAATACCTGCCGCTGCAATCAACAGCACACAAAGCGATGCCTTCAACCGCGAAATTGTCAACGAAGTGTATGCCGGGCACATCAAGCTGCTCTACATTTCACCCGAGCGTCTGCTCTCTGAAATTGATGCCTGGGCTGCCGACATGAACATTAGCCTCATTGCAATCGACGAGGCTCACTGCATATCGCAGTGGGGACACGATTTCCGCCCCGAATACACACGTCTTGCACAACTGAAGCAGCGTTTCCCCAATGTTCCGGTAATGGCTCTTACTGCAACCGCCGACCGCCTCACGCGCGATGACATAGTGGCGCAGCTTCACATTCCCGATGCCCGGCTGTTCATCGCTTCGTTCAACCGCCCCAACCTCTCGCTGCGCGTGGTCCGCAATCTGAGCGGAAAGGACAAGATGCGCGAGCTGGTACGCTTCATCGAGCGGCACAAGGGGCAAAGTGGAATTGTCTACTGTCTGAGCCGAAGCAATGTGGAAAAGATGGCTCTGCAACTGAAGCAGCTTGGCTACAATGCCGCAGCTTTCCACGCCGGAATGCCCACTGCACTGAAGGAGCGTGTGCAGCGCGATTTCCTCAACGACGATATCACAATCATCTGCGCCACAATAGCATTCGGCATGGGCATCAACAAGAGCAACGTGCGATGGGTGGTGCACAGCAACATGCCGCGCAACATGGAAAGCTACTATCAGGAGATAGGACGTGCCGGTCGCGACGGTCTGCCGGCCGACACGCTGATGTTCTACTCCTTCTCCGATGTGGCTACTCTCATGAGCTTTGCAAAGGAATCAGGACAGGCCTCGGTCAACATCGAGAAGCTCCGGCGAATGCAGCAGTATGCCGAAGCCGGCGTCTGCCGCAGGCGCATTCTCCTCAGCTACTTCAATGAGCGGCTGGAGTGCGATTGCGGCAACTGCGACGTGTGCCTTAATCCTCCTGAGCGAATCGACGGCACTATTTTTTGCCAAATGGCTCTTAGCGCAATTGCACGTGTCAACCAAAGTGAAGGAATCACCACCATCATCGACATTCTGCGCGGTTCCCGAAAGGCCGAAATTTCCGCTAAGGGGTACGACAGGCTGAAAACCTACGGCGTGGGGCATGCTCTCTCTTTCGCCGAGTGGAACGCCTATATCCTGCAAATGCTCCAGCTCGGCATTATCGACGTGGCTTATGAAGATGCCAATCATCTGCGCATCACCGAATATGGGCACGACATTCTCCACTCCATGCGTCGGGTGCAGCTCTCTAAGTTCGTGTACGAACGCAACTTCGCCAAGAGCGAAAAGAACGCCAAAAAAGGTCAGAACCGTCTACCGGTCGATGTTCCCGTCAATGAAAAGCTGATTTCGCGCCTCAAGGAGTTGCGATATGCCATCGCCAAGAAGCATGGCGTGCCGCCCTACATCGTCTTCAGCGACCGCGTGCTCGAGGTCATTGCTGCCGAGCGCCCTGTGTCGAGAGCCGAGTTTGCCACACTCTATGGTGTCGGCGAGCGAAAGACCGAGCTTTATTGGCAGCCGTTCACCGATGCAGTGAAAAAATTCTTGGCTGAGAATCCACACTCACTGTAATCCGCCCTTGCCCACCGCGTGCCTAACTGTTTCTGTATTCCTGCGGTGTCATGCCGGTATAGGTACGGAAGTAGCGTGTGAAAGTCGTTGGCGTAGGGAAACCGAGCGACGCTGCAATCTTGCTCACTGTGGCATCACTGCCTTTTAGCTGCGTCTTTGCATCCATAATTATCATGTTCATGATTATCTCCTGCGGTGTCATGCCGGTGGTCTTGCAGACGACATAGCAGAAGTGCGAAAGCGTCAGGTGCACCTCATGGGCGTAGAACGATATCTTGCGCTCCTCACGGTAGTTCTCAAAGGCAAGCTGCAAAAATTCCGACAGCACTGCATGTTCGCGCGACTGACTCTCGCGCTTGTTCTGCACCTTCTGCTTGGCAACAACTTCCGACAGACTCTCCACAAATATGTCCATTATGCTCTTTATCACAGAAGGCGTAATGGGGCAGCTCTCCATTCGTCCGGCTCGTGCCAGCAGCGACATTGCATCGCTGTAGAGTTCGCTCGTTTCAGGTTCAAGCGTCAGCACAGGGTTGCGGAAAAGCGGCATGGCTATCTTCGACATGCTCTTCAGGAAATTGTTGCTCTGCATGAATTTCGACGAGAAACCGATGAAGCTGATGCGCGTGTCGGGACTGATTTCGCGTATCTGAATGAATGTGCCGGGCATAACCACCACAAAATCCGACTGCTTCACCTCAAACTCCCATAGGTTGATGGTACTCTTCACACACCCTTGGTTCAAATAAGCCAGAATGCCTGCCTGTATTCGGCAGGGAAATTGAGTGTAATTGTTGAGTATGTCGATATTCACATTGTCATAGACAAGATAGTCTACCGGCAAGTCAAAGAGAGGCAGCTTTTCTCCCTTTCCGCTTTTCTGGAACAAATCTATCATCGGAAAAAACTATTATTTTTTTGCAAAAATACAATATTTGAGATAATAATCACAACAATTTCGATAATTTTGTTCATTATCCACCACTTTTCAAGTAATTTCGAATAATTCGCCCATTTGCCTCCACCCGCCTATCGCACTCTGCACTAAAAGTGCTTTATTTATTGTACCGTTCAATTTTTTTCGGTAATTTTGTGCAGATTTTAGTCAACTCTCAATTTGAATAACGTGAAAAAATTAATCACTCGCACCATTTCAGGCTGTATTTATGTCGCACTTATTGTGGCAGCAGTAATCTCCGGTTGCCCTTGGGCGTTTCTCACTCTTTTCGCCCTGTTCACTGTGTTGGGCATAAATGAGTTCCACAGCCTAATCGGGCAAGGCAGTGAAATGTCGGGCAAAAGTGCCGTCATGCGCATCATCGACATTGTTGGTGCTACTGCCATATTCATCGCGCTGCACTTCACTCTGAAAGGCTCTGTCGCCGTGCCTCTGTGGCTCGTTGCTCTAATTGCCTACTTCATTGTGCGCCTCGTAGCTCAGCTCTATGTCAAGTCGTGCAACCACGTACACAGCATTTCACTGTCGATGATGGGTATAGTTTATGTGGCTATGCCGCTAAGCCTGCTCAATGTAATATATTTCAGTCACAGCGCCAAGCTGCTCCTTGCCGCCTTCATCTTCATCTGGGTCAACGACACCGGTGCATATTGCGTGGGCAGCCTCATCGGCCGTCACCGCCTCTTTGAACGCCTATCGCCAAAGAAGTCATGGGAAGGATTCTGGGGTGGCATGGCTTTCTCCATCGCCGCTGCATGGCTGATGCAATGGCTCAGCTTCTTCCCATCGTCTTGGAGCATTGCCGCTGCTGTAGGGTTCGCAGTAGTGTCTTCGGTGTTTGCCACTTGGGGCGACTTGTTCGAGTCTCTCATCAAGCGCACTCTCGGCGTGAAGGATTCAGGCAACATCATGCCCGGGCATGGCGGAATCCTCGACCGCATCGACAGCCTGCTCCTCGTTGCTCCGGCAACGCTGCACTACCTGTTAGTCATCAACTTGCTATAAAAGACTTTTATTTCTACAACAAAACACATATACTGCACGAATATGAGCAACCAACGTTACGACTTACGCGGTGTATCGGCATCGAAAGAAGATGTACACAACGCTATCAAGAATGTGGACAAGGGGCTATATCCCAAAGCGTTCTGCAAAATTATCCCCGATGTGCTCGGCGGTGACCCTGAGTATTGCAACATTATGCACGCCGACGGTGCCGGAACTAAATCGTCGCTCGCCTACGCCTACTGGCGCGAGACCGGCGACCTCAGTGTGTGGAAAGGCATTGCCCAAGATGCACTCATCATGAATATCGACGACCTCCTTTGCGTGGGAGCTACCGACAACATACTCCTTTCTTCAACTATCGGCCGAAACAAAATGCTCATTCCGGGCGAAGTGATTGCGGCTATCATCAATGGCACTGAAGAGCTGCTTGCCGAGCTGCGCGAGTTGGGTGTGAACATAATATCCACCGGTGGCGAAACTGCCGATGTGGGCGACCTGGTACGCACTATCATCGTCGACAGCACCGTAACTTGCCGCATGCGACGGGCTGATGTCATCGACAATGCCAATATCAGTGGCGGTGACGTTATCGTCGGACTGGCTTCTTCCGGACTGGCATCCTACGAGAAGGAGTACAACGGCGGTATGGGAAGCAACGGCCTCACTTCGGCTCGTCACGACGTTTTCGCCAAGTATATAGCCGAAAAATATCCTGAAACTTTCGACAAGAATGTGCCCGATGAGCTTGTCTACTCCGGTGCAGTGCACCTCACCGACTCTGTCGAGGGTGTTCCCTGCGATGCCGGAAAACTGGTGCTCTCCCCCACTCGAACTTATGCTCCGGTTATCAAGAAGCTGCTCGATGCTATGCGCCCAAAGATTCATGGAATGGTGCACTGTTCAGGCGGTGCACAGACCAAGATTATGCACTTCGTTGAGCAGAAGCACGTCATCAAGGACAACCTTTTCCCAATTCCTCCCCTCTTCAAGCTCATTCAAGAGCAGTCGGGAACTGACTGGAAGGAAATGTACAAGGTGTTCAATATGGGTCACCGCATGGAAATCTACCTCGCTCCCGAAGATGCACAGGCTGTCATCGACATTGCAGCTTCATTCGGAATTGATGCACAGATTGTTGGCCGTGTTGAAGATGCTCCTGCCAACAAGCTCACCATCAACTCGCCCTACGGCACTTTTGAATATTGACAGGCTCTGAACTTTCACCGTAGCCATTGCGTTTCTATTTGAAAGGTAACTCTTATGCGCCGGTTCGCACTCTTTGTTCAGGCTATTGCTGTCCTATGGCTGCTTATCCAGGCTGCCACCGCTTGCCGTAGCCATAAAGCTGGCGGTGACTCGTTGCAGGGGTTGCCCGACACGTTGCGCGTGGGCACTCTCTATAGCCCCACCTCGCTCTTCATTTTCCGCGGCGACACCATGGGATATGAGTATGAGCGAATCTGCAACTTCGCACGCGACAAGCACATTGTGGCTGAGTTCGTTGTGGCACGGAATATGGACGCAATGCTGCAAATGCTCGATTCCGGGAAAATCGACCTCATAGCCTACGAGATTCCTATCACCGCCGAATACAAGGATCTTGTTCTCCACTGCGGCACGCAGAATGTCACCCACCAGGTGCTTGTGCAGCTCAAGAGCGACAGCGCATTGACCGATGTCACACAGCTCGTTGGCAAGGACATTTATGTGGAGGCCGGCTCTAAGTATGAGTCTCGGCTAATAAATCTCGACAACGAAATCGGGGGCGGCATCAACATTCACAAAATCAGCGAGGACTCACTTATCACCGAGGACCTTATTGAGTTGGTGTCGAAAGGGAAAATCCCCTTCACAATCGTCGACAGCGACATTGCACGGCTCAATCGCACTTACTACAGCTACATCGACATCTCCATGTCGGTGAGTTTTCCGCAACGTGCCTCATGGGCTGTTCGCCACTCCGACAATGCGCTCGCCGATTCTGTCGATGCATGGAGCAAGCTCGCCAAGAGCCGCGAAGAGTACAAGAA
>CAMFSS010000164.1 GCA_945983195.1 uncultured Prevotellaceae bacterium
GGTTTTGGTTGTCGTGTGTGGGTGTTTGGCGGTTTGGTGGTGATTGGGGTGTGGATGGTCGGTGGGAAGAAGATTGCATTCCTTTACCGCGAGGGTGATGCTATGCAGATTTTCACTATGAATGCCGACGGCACCGACCGCCGTTGTGTGTCGAAGGTGGAGAAGGGCGTCGACGGCTTTGTCCTCTCGCCCGATGAGACGAAGGTGCTTTTCATATCGCAGGTGAAGGCATTCGACAAGGCTGGCGACATTTATCCCGACCTGCCAAAGTCGAGCGGCCGACTTATCGACGACCTTATGTACAAGCACTGGGACGAGTGGGTGGAGGAGATTCCGCATCCGTTTATCGCCGACTTCGACGGCTCGCAGCTTACAGGCATTGTCGACATTATGGAGGGAGAACCGTATGAGGCACCGATGAAGCCTTTCGGCGGTGTAGAGTCGCTGGCTTGGGCTCCCGACGGCAAGAGCGTGGTGTATGTGTCGCGCAAGAAGACCGGTATGGAATATTCGCTGTCGACCAATTCCGACCTCTACCGCTATGACCTCGAAACAAAGGCTACCACCAACCTCACTGAGGGTATGATGGGCTACGATACCAACCCGGTCTTCTCGAAGTCGGGAAAATATCTCGCGTGGCTCTCGATGGAGCACGACGGCTATGAGAGCGACAAGAACCGCATATTCGTGATGGACGTGCAGAGCGGTGCAAAGACCGATCTCACTGCCGACTGGGACTATTCGGTCGACCAGATTGCTTGGAGCGCCGATGAGAAGAAGCTCTTTTTCGTGGCTCCATTCCAGGGCACTGAGCCGATGTTCAGCATCGACGTGGAGACTCATGCCATCGACACTATCGCCGACGGACAGTATGACTATGCCGCTGTGGTGCCTGCCCCCGATGGCAGCATCATCACTATGCGCCACTCTATGTGTGAGCCTAATGAGATTTTCAGCGTAGCTCCCGGCAAGCAGGTGACTCAGCTCACCAAGGTCAATGACGAGCTGCTCTCGCAGCTCAAGCCCATCAAGGTGGAGAAGAGGCTTGTGCCTACTACCGACGGCAAGCTGATGACCACATGGATTGTCTTTCCGCCCGATTTCGACCCTGCAAAGCGCTATCCTGCCATTCTCTATTGTCAGGGCGGTCCGCAGAGCCAGGTTAGCCAGTTCTGGTCGTATCGCTGGAACTTGCGTCTCATGGCATCGCAGGGCTACATCATCATCGCTCCCAACCGTCGCGGTCTTCCCGGCTTCGGCACTGAATGGAATGCCCAGATTTCGGGCGACTACGGCGGTCAGAACATGAAGGACTACTTCAGTGCAGTCGACTTCATGAAGAAAGAGCCGTATATCGACACCGACCACATCGGAGCCACTGGTGCAAGCTATGGCGGATTTTCAATCTACTGGCTTGCCGGAAACCACAACCACCGTTTTGCCGCCCTGCTCGCTCACGCCGGCATCTTCAATGTCGAGTCGCAGTATCTCGAGACCGAGGAGATGTGGTTTGCCAATTGGGATCTTGGCGGTGCATTCTGGGATAAGACGAATGCCATTGCACAGCGCACCTACGCCAATTCGCCTCATCGCTTCATCGACAAGTGGGATACCCCGATTATGGTTACTGCCGGTGAGAAAGACTATCGCATTCTGGCATCGCAGGGAATGATGGCATTCAATGCTGCACGTCTGCGCGGTGTTCCGGCACGTATGCTTCTATTCCCCGACGAGAACCACTGGATTCTGAAGCCGCAGAATGCCGTGATGTGGCATCGCGAGTTCTTCAAGTGGTTCGACCAGTGGCTCAAGCCGCAACAGCAACCCGAAAAGTAGTGTGGCACAGCAGTCAATAATTTATTAATTCACACATAAGTAATTCCAGCAAAGTCGCATTGCGCGGCTTTGCTGGATATAACCGAAATAACAGGAATATGATAATCAAAGAGAACAAGCCGGTGGCACTTTGCAGCGACCATGCCGGCTACGAAACCAAAATTGCAGTGATTGAGTATCTCAAGAGTCAGGGAATCGCCGTGCGCGACTTCGGCACTCATAGCACCGACAGTTGTGACTATCCCGACTTTGCCCATCCTTGCGCCCTTGCCGTGGAGAGCGGCGAGTGCTATCCGGGCATCGGAATATGCGGCAGCGGTGAAGGTATCAACATGACGCTCAACAAGCACCAGGGCATTCGCTCAGCACTCTGCTGGATTCCTGAGATTGCACGCCTTGCACGCATGCACAACGATGCCAATGTGCTTGCTATGCCGGGCCGCTTCATCAGCAATGAGCAGGCCATTGAGATAGTGAAGGCATTCCTTGAGACCGACTTCGAGGGAGGTCGCCACGAGCGTCGCATCGCCAAAATCCCCGTGCAATAACCGCCTTTATCGAGGCACCACAAATGAACTGCACCCCAAAAGTTATACACAAAGCTTTTGGGGTGCAGTTCGGTTCTAAATGAATATTTTATTCACTCTCAATGTGCTGAGAATATTTTTATTCCATTATTGCCCAACGTCCAAATTTCCTGCCTCCTTCTCGCTTCAGGATTCCTTTGGCTTGGAGAACGGCGAGGTCGCGTTTTAAGGTAATTGATGATACTCCTGCTTTTTGTATCATTTCATTGATTGTTATTGTATCATCGGCAGCTATCATTTTCAGTATAATGCGTTGTCGGTCAGACATTTCTTTTGTATCATCATCTCTGCCATCTGCCATAGTTTTTTCGTATTGGCTAATTTCATTGGCAAGGTTTTTGGTGTGTTCACACAGCATAAAGTCACGGAATGGCAGCATCGACTCCTTTTCGCGTGAAGCATTCAAGGCCTCGATATAGGCAGCTTTATTCTCCGTAAGCACTTTTGTTGGTATGAGTCCGAACTCCACTTGTAGGTGGTTCATTATAAGGCGTGACATGCGTCCATTGCCGTCGACCCAGGGATGTATGCTGACAAGAATGTTGTGGGCATCAAAACTCAGCAGATAGGTTTCAATCTCATCAGGATGTTGCATTAGCATTTCTCGACGGCGATTTACTTCATTGCAGAAATCCTCAAGTCTGGCAGGTATTTTCCGATAGTTCATATAAGAACGTCCACCGGCTCCGGCTGTAACGCCTACCAGTCGGAAATCCCCCCTTGACGAGTCGAAATCGCCCATCAATGTGCTATAGGCACTGCCGGTGTTCTTCATTACTAATGCAGCAAGGTTCTTGAGCATATCTATCGAAAAAGGCTTGTGTTCTTTTGCCCACGATATCGACTGTTCGTAGGCATGCTTTAGGTCAAGATTCATCAACTGCTCCACTATTGGCTTCCCTTTTGCAGAGATTCCCTCATCGAAAAGCAACAAATTTTCAACCTCGGTCACAGTTGAGCCTTCGATGGCTGTAGAGTGCGTGATGATAGAGTACAGATAGAACTTGTCGTAGTCGATCTGCTCTGATATGCCAATGCTTCTATACTTATTCAGTACGGCTTGTAATTCTTTGATATGTCGGTCTATTTCGCTCATTATAAATGAGAAGTATTCTTTCCACCTACAAAGGTATGTTTTTCCTCGGCAATAACCAAAGAAGTAGCCGAAAAACGGCTTTGATTTATTTTGAGGCTACTACGAGGAGAATGAGGGCGATGAGGAGGATGCTGAGGTCGATGAGCTTCAGCTTGATGTTCTTCTCGCGGAGCACTACGGCTCCGTAGACGAATGGCACAAGCACACCGCCACGGCGTATCATCGACACCACGCTGATCATTGCCCCCGGCAGCGACAGGCAATAGAAGTAGGCAAGGTCGGCGCAAGTGAGGAAAATGGCAATGCAGGGAATGGTCCAGCGCCAGCGGAATGGAGTGGTGTCGGCATGCGTGTAGCGGCGTATGGTCCATATTGTTGCACCCATAATCGCCACTTGGTAGAGCGAGTACCATGCCTGCACTTCGAGTGCCGGTAGCGAGCGGAGCAGATATTTGTCGTATAGCCCCGACACGGCACCCATAAGCGTCGCTCCGAATGCGAGCCAAATCCACTTGCTGCTCGTCACCGAGAAGCCCTCTTTGCGTCCTATTCGGCTTATGAAGATGAGCGAGACGAATCCCAATATGATTCCCACCCACTGCATGGCATTAAGCCTCTCCCCGAAGATGATGAGCGCGCCCACGAGCACGAGCACCGGGCGTGTGGCATTGATTGAGCCGGTGATGGTGAGGGGCATGTGCTTCATGGCGAAATAGCCCATTATCCACGACGTCAGCACGATTGCCGACTTTAGCAGTATGCGCAAGTGGCTCACGGCATCGCCACTGAAGCCCCATGAGCCGTCGATGATGTTACCCACAACCACGGGCGACATCAGCAGAGCGCCGATAAGCGTGTTGAGAAACAGCACTGTGAGCACATTGTTGCCACGCAGCGAAGTCTTCTTGAAAATGTCGTATATTCCTAAGCAGAATGCCGAAAACACAGCCAAAGTTATCCACATATCTCCTCCTCCAGTTTGTTTTAATGCTTAATCTTGATTGAGAATATGCTTTGCTATCAATTGAAAATTCACCCACAAAGATAGCAATTTTTCCCCACTTCGCATGGCTTATTTTTTCGCTAAAAACGCCCTTGCCATTTAATCAATTGACTTGCAACCTGCTAACTATGCTCCTTGCAACTTTTTCCCACCTTTCGGCAAGCATTTTTGCAACTTTTCGCCACCATAAGGGCTGATATTTGCCACCTCCCGAAAAACGGCGATTCCACTGCTTCTTTGGCAATGAGGCAGTGGAATCGTAGTCGTTTTCGGGAGCAGCTTCAGTGGTTGCTGATGACTTTTAGTATTTGCTCCGGTAGCAGCCCGGAGGGATTACTGGGCTTCGAGGTAGAGGACGTGGCTGGAGAGGTCGCCGCGATTTTCCCAGTCGGAGAAGTTGTAGGGCATTTCGAGTCCGTTAGTCATCAGGAACTCGCCGGTGAATACTTTGCCGTCCCACTTGAGCGGTTTTTTGTCGATGCGGTTAAGTTCGCGCACGCGGTAGCTCTTGGCGGGGTCGAGTCCTGCCATTGTCACGCGCGGGAAGTGCTGGTTGTAGAAGTGTTCGGTTTTCCACCAGAAGAATGCGGCTTTCTGCTTTGCTTCGTCGACGTACATCAGCGAAGCCATTCCCTTGTCGTCGTAGGGTGAAACGAGGCGGTAGATGTCACCAAACTGCACGATTGGGCGAATCGTCTTGTAGTCGGCTATTGCCTGGCGGCAGAGAGCCTTTTCGGCATCGGTCATGTTCTTTGGCTGTATTTCCATTCCGAGGCGAGCACTCATAGCCACATCGCAACGATACTTGAGCGGCACTATGCGGTGAGTGGTGTGGTTGGGCGAGGCAGCGATGTGCGAAGCCATGGCGATAGCCGGGAAGAAGTAGCTTGTGCCCCACTGCATGTAGACGCGCTGAAGAGCGTCGGTGTTGTCGCTCACCCAGAACTCGTCGAAGTAGGGCAGTACACCCCAGTTGGCACGACCTCCACCGCTGGCCCACGCCAGAAAGCACAGGACAGCAAAATAAGCGCACAAACCCAACCC
>CAMFSS010000165.1 GCA_945983195.1 uncultured Prevotellaceae bacterium
CACGCCTGCATCCATGGGGTGACGGGAGTTGCGGGGTCGGAGGTGTAGCTGAAAATTTCGGTGGAGATGCGTGAGGCAGCGTTACCGTTGTCGTAGTCGAGGATGGAACGGTCGACACCCTCGCCAGCCTTGAGAATCACAGTGATCCACGAGCGTGTGTGACGGAGAAATAGCGGAATGCGCTTGAGGTCGGTTTTGGGGACCATTCCCTGCTCACCGCTCATCCATATCTTATTATATGAATACCATTCTTTGGAGGTGTGGTAGTTCTTTTTATCGAGATCATCAAGAGGTAGTCCTATCATTGGATGATCACCTCTCAGCGGCTCAAATCCGTAGCCAACGAGTGCATCCTGCGCGAGCCACTTAGCTCTGTTGGACTGGTCGGCTTCAGGGGTGTCGGTTCCGGCAGTGACGGAGAATGCGTATGGTGTGGTGCTGCTATCCCAATAGAGGGCAGATTCGCCGGCAGCGGGGGAGGCTTTTAGGAAGCCTTTGGTGCCGTCGGGAACGTAGGTGCAGGTGCGAAGCTGTGTTTCGCTGTCGTCATCGTTCTTCTGCCACATGGTGATTTTGAGCTTATAGGCATCGATGACGGGCTTGTATGAGGTTTGATAGTAGTTATCGTAGATGTAACTGCGTGAAAGGCTTTCGACCGCCGATGAAAGTGCGGTGTTGAACGTCACCTGTTCGCCGGTCATGTCGGGGATAGAGCCGTCGTCGGCAATGAGAGAGATTTCGTCCTTGCACGAATTGAAGCCTGCAACCACGGCTGCAAGCAAGAGAAGAGTGAAAGTATGTCGAACAAAATGTTTTATCATTGCAAAAGCTTAATTTTCAGTAATAATACCTGATGTGTTCCACTGCTGTTCGTCGATTTCCCAAGGGAGGATAACCGTCTTGATAACGGCGAGCGTTCCACGGCGCAGCTCAAGATTGTGAATGTAGCGCACGCCGCTGCGGAGATTTATGAAGTCGTTGGAGTCGAGATTTACCACTTTGTGAGTGACAATGTGCTCAACTCCACTGTCTTCCTTCCAAGTGATGCGAATAGCACCGAGCTGACCGAAAGCGATAGCGCGGTAGGACTTCACATAGCCAGTGGCATAGTTGTCGCTGCCCATGTCGTACATTTCCATTGATGTGCCAAACTCATTGGCAGCGAGTTCTTCGGGGGTAAAGTCGCTCTGCACCACTTTTTTGTAGGTTGCAGCGTGGTTCTTGCCGGTGGTGGGGTCGGCATCGAAGTAGATGTAGCCCTCTTGGCTGACACCGAGCAGCTCAACCTTTGTGATATCGTCCGCATTGAGGTCGTTTATACCGCCGTCGGCTGCTTTCTTCAGGTTCACCTGGATTTGCGAGAAGCAGTGACGGAAGATGAGGTCGACGCGGTTAGCCTCTTGAGTTGCTCCGGCAGGGAGCATCACGGTGTTGGCAATAGCCGGGTCGGGCTGGTTGTAGTAGTAGTATGCAGGGTCGCCGGTCTGCTTCTGCTCGGGAGAGAGGGAGGCTGTCGGCGATGTGGTTAGGCTGAACTTGCGACCTGCGAAGTCGGTATCGCTCTCGGTGAGAGTGAAATCGGTGGTCATATTCAAGCCTGAGGCTTCTTTGTAGCTGTTATTGAAGCAGCGGTGCAGGTCGGTATAGGCGATGAAAGCGTGATTCTTGCGGTTCTGCCAATAGAAGATAGTGGAATTGCGGTCGAAGCCGTAAGTATCGAGATCCATAGCCGATTCATCGAAATTGGAGCGGCGATAGACGGAGTTGCCGTAGGCATTGTTCACGCGAAGCCACGCGGTGGAGTAGGAGGTGAAGAGGTCGCTGCCGATAGTGCCCTGGTGATACATGCGGCAGACGAAGCGGCCTTTTTCGCCGAGATATGGAATGGGTCGCGAGAGGTTCTCATTGCCCGATGTGAAGATTACGGGTGAGCCTACAACGGCATCGTCGCCCGACTGATTGCCGGGGGTGTCGCCGGAGCAGGCAGTGAGTGCTGCGAGCGTGAGTAGTATGCAGATTTTCAATTTCATCATTTTCAATTTTATTAGGCTCTTGCGAGTGGGAGGGTTAATCCCAATCGAGATTTGCGTTACCGCCGCCGTTGACTTCTACCCAGTTTTTGAGTACGGCAACGAAGCGGATAGCTTCCTTCTCGACGTAGATATTGTAGACGTAGTGTTTGCCACGTTTCCAAGCTTTGATGTTTGTTTCGCTACTTTCAACCTTACAGTTCTTCAACGGAAGGCTGTAGGTGGTGCCGTCGCTGAGCTTAATAGTCAGCTTGATTGGGTAAGTAGCGTTGACGAGCGACTGCGGAATTACGATTTTGCCGTCGATAGCTGTTATCGGAGCAGTATATTCGACTGTTGCAGGGGTGGTGCCGGTGACGGCTTCGGGGACAGCCGCAGCAATGGGTGTGGGGGAGATGTTGCCGTCGGTTATGGCGATAGTGCCAGCGGTGGCGATGTTGCTGATGGTGACTGATACATTGCCCAAATCGACGGCGCGAGCTGACTCGTCGGCTGTCGGAGAGGCTTTGCCGGTGGTTGAAGTGCTGAGATTGACGGTGATTTTGCTCATTGCGTGCTCAAACTGCAATGGCACATCGCCGGTGCGAGGCGGAATAGCTACGCCGGCATCGAAGTGCCGTGTGCCGCCGCTTTCGAGAGTGCCATCGTGTGCAGGAGTGGTAGCCCAAAGCAAATCAACGTCTTGGGCGGCATTCTTGGAGGATGTTGCAGTGGGGGTGGAGCCGTCGGTGGTGGTAGCCAAGCCGCGGAAATAGTAGGGTAAAGTGCCATTAGTCCAATAGATTTTTGGATCTAATGTCCATTCTCCTGCGCTGTAGGTGGCTTTAGAAACGGCTTCGAAGCCAGATTCTTCTAAGGCGGTGCCTTGGAAGATTTCGAATGAGCCGGCGGTTATGGCGTTGGTTACACCGCTGCTGATAATGTTGGAATTGAACTTAATTTCACCCTCGCCGGTAGCGTTGATAGTGGTCCAATCGGTGATTTGGGCAACTACGGAGATTCCCTGCTTCTTTACGGTGACAGTGAGCATATAGTTTATGCCCGATTTGATAACGTCATTGTTAGCACCGTCCAATTGGTCTTTCCACTGCGCAAGAATTGCATCAGTGACGGGGATATCGTAGTTGTTGCCATCGACATTGGTGATTTTAGCGAGAATAGTGCCTTTGAGTGCCTTGCCGGGGATTGCGAGGGCAGTGAAAGTGCAAGTGTTGCCGCTTGGTGTGGCTTTGAGCATTGTTACGCTCTGTGTGCCTGGCTGTGCGGACACTTTGCCATCGGGGGCACTGAAAGTGGCTGAAGTGTACATGCCTTGCAGTGCGATGGTGGTTGAGGCGAGTGCACCAGCGGCAAAGCCGTCGGAGGCTACGACCTTGATGGTGAATTTGCTCATTGCGTTTGTTTAGCGGATACCTATAGTTTTCCTATCACCGGCGGCGTGCTTATAGGAAATTGGCTTTTGGGCGGCAGACCAGAGGAGATCGTTTTTGGTGAAAGTCTCCTTAGTGTTGAAATTGTCGGTTGCAGTCCATGTGATAGTGCCTGCATCGGTCAAAGATGTTGCTTGGGTGTTGCCATTGTAGCAGAAGCCCCATGCCGATTGCAGATAATGCCCGGTGGTGCGAATGTCGGTATCTACAGAGGCGGAGTTGCTGAAATCGTCCCAATAGAGTGGAGCATTGGGGGTGAGGTCGCCGGTCTGCTTTGTGCTGTCGTTAACCACTGTCATGTTGTTGCTATTGACGGTGAAGGTGACAGTGCGAGGGGATTTGTCGGCTGCGACTTCCCCGACACTTTGAAAATTGGGGTCGGTGGACTCGTTCCAGGTGACTTGGCGGAGGCGAGCAATGAGCTGGTCGCCACTGGCGAATGTCTTTCCCTCGGCGCGAGAGAGAGGAGTGCCGTCGGAGATGGTGGCGGCAATGGTGATGGGCGTTTTTTCACCGTTGCCCGAGAGAGTTTCGGGCAGGTTGTCGCTTGAACAGCTTGCTGCAATTGCTGCGAGTGCTGCGAGGAAGATATGTTGTGAAATTTTCATCATAACGTAATTTTACAAATTTGCTCTCGCCGGGAGAGTGTTAGAACCAAATGTTGTCGCTGCCGGTGACTGTGGTCCAGTCGGTGATAGTGGCGGTGACTGAGAGTCCGGTTTTCTTTAGTGTCAGGGTATAGATGTAGTGCTTTCCGGCCTCCCATTCAGTGATGTAGGAGCTTGTGCCGTTTTCCTTGATTTGATTTACCTGTGCGTAGTAAACATCGGTAGACGTGTCGGCGTTGGTTACAGTAATTTTGAAACGGACATCATCGCCAATGCTTTGCGGAACTATTGCACTGCGTCGCTGAAGCTTTTGTTTGTCAGCATCAGTTTCAACCACATCTTTGTCGAGTGTGTAAATTCCAGTGGAACCGCTAACAGAAACTTGCCGAGTGCCAAGTGCCACTATGCCGGATGAATATATTTTTTCAAGCTGAACAACCGTATTTTCACCAATAGCTACTGCATCATCGCCTGTGGTAGTGGCAAGATGTACTTCCACTTGGCTCATCATATAGCGGAAATTGAGGTTGATAGGCTCTTTTCGTGCGCAAATGCCGTAGGCAGACATATCAACATGTGTGTGGTCGGGGTTATCGCACATAGTGCCCGATGTTATTTCAGGCATACCAATAAGCAGATTTGAGGCAGAATTGCCCGAAGTGTACTGAATGTTGGATATTGCAATCTCCCGGTTGTTGGTGATTGTTGTAGATTTCGGCGACACGCCACGGAAGAAAAGGTGGGTATCGTGGCTTGGCCAATAAAGCTTAGTTACGACATCGCCTACATCGTAGAAAGTCCATTTGGTTGAGCCATCGGCACCGGCACTGCACTTGGCAGTGGCGAGGTCCTCGTAATTTGAGTCTTTAGAAGTGCTGCTGTAGAATTCAAACTCTTTGAGGTCAGCAGCAGTGCCTCCACCTGTATCCCATGTAATTGTAGCCATAGGAAGAATTTCAGGTATTTCAGTGGCGGCTTCGACGGTGTTCCAATCGGTGATGGTGGCGGTAACTACGATGTCGGTTTTGTTGAGAGTGACATTGAAGATGTAGTGGTAGCCGGGCTTGGTGATATATTCACCATTGTGACCAGCCGTTGCGTTGATTGCGGCACGGATTTTTTCAGCAGTAATGTAGTAAACATTGCTGTAATCGGCTATAATTTTTGCAACAATTTTATTGTCATCGTTGCCGAAATCTGAGCCGGGATATATTATTGCGGTTTCTGTCACCACACCTGTAGAAGAATTCGTATATATATCATCGAGAAGGACTTGTCTTAAAGTTGAGCCGTCGTTAGTCGCCTTAGCAGAAATGATGTTTATTGTTCCTTTGGTGTAGCACCATTCTTGGTTTGATTCACCGGTTTTATTTCGTGTAAGATAAACTTTCGGTGTATCCCAAAAACCGGGACCGGTGAAATTAGTGAAGCCTACACCGGGTTGTAGAATGAATGTGATTCTGCTGAGAACGTGCTTGAAGTCAAGTCGAGATTCCTC
>CAMFSS010000166.1 GCA_945983195.1 uncultured Prevotellaceae bacterium
TCACTGCTATACACCCGGCGGAGAAACTCGACTAACCCATAAAAGAAAGAAAGTAAACTGCACGGCATGAGCCAAAATAGTTAGTTTTCACGGACGTTTGTCGTTATCTATCAATCATAGGTAAGTAGGTAATTTAGTCCACTTCTTTAAGTGATGATAATTGTATTCGTATATCAGCTACAAATTAACTACTTTTTTTCCGATTTTTCACGCTTTGAAGCCCTAAAAACGCATATTTAACACAATTAATTAACATTTGGTAGTGTTTTTAACACAGTTGAGGGCAACGAAGCCCTGCCGCATATAGCGGCAGGGCTTCGTGATATAGGGTGCGGTGATGTAGTGGGATTATTCAGCCCACTTCTTCACGATAATGCTTGCATTGTGTCCACCAAAGCCGAATGTGTTGGAGAGCGCATAGTTGACTGTGCGCTTCTGAGCCTCGTTGAAAGTGAAATTGAGGTTGTAGTCAATTTCGGGGTCGAGGTCGTCGTCGGCATGGTTGATAGTAGGCGGCACGATATCGCTCTCTACAGCCTTCACGCAGAAGAGAGCCTCAAGCGCGCCGGTTGCACCGAGGAGGTGTCCGGTCATCGACTTGGTAGAGCTGATATTGAGCTTGTAGGCATCTTCGCCCCAAAGTTCCTTGATGGCCTTTACTTCCGACAGGTCACCGACCGGAGTCGATGTGCCGTGGGCGTTGATATAGTCGATATCAGCAGGCTTCAATCCTGCATCTTTCAGTGCATTCTTCATTACGAGCTTTGCGCCAAGCCCCTCGGGGTGTGTGGCTGTGATGTGGTAGGCATCAGCCGACATACCGCCACCCACAACCTCGGCGTAGATTTTGGCACCACGGGCTTTAGCGTGCTCCAGCTCCTCGAAGATGAGGCAAGCCGAGCCTTCGCCCATGATGAAACCGTCGCGTGAGCCGCTGAATGGGCGCGAAGCCGTAGCAGGGCTGTCGTTGCGGGTAGAGAGAGCGTGCATAGAGTTGAAGCCTCCCACACCGGCAGGGTAGATGGCAGCTTCGGCACCACCTGTAACGATGGCGTCGGCCATGCCGAGACGGATGTAGTTGAAGGCATCAATCAGTGCGTTGGTCGATGATGCGCAAGCCGACACTGTGCCGAAGTTAGGACCGCGGAAGCCATATTGCATAGAGATGTGTCCGGCAGCGATGTCGGCAATCATCTTGGGAATGAAGAACGGATTGTACTTCGGTCCCAGCTCCTTGTGCGATTCGTAGTATCCGGCTTCCTCCTCAAAGGTGTGCAGACCGCCGATTCCGGCAGCGAAGATAACTCCCACACGGTCGTGGTCGACAGCCTCGGCGTCGATGCCGGCATCGGCAACAGCCTGGCGTGCAGCCACAAGAGCATACTGCGCATAGAGGTCGTATTTGCGCACCTCCTTGCGGTCGAAATGCTCAGTCGCATTGAAGTTCTTCACCTCACAACCAAATTGGGTCTTGAACAGTGAAGCATCGAAATGAGTAATGGGACCTGCACCGCTCACTCCCTTCACGGCATTGTCCCAAGTGGCGGCAACGTCGTTTCCGATGGGCGTGATTGCTCCAAGTCCGGTTACAACTACTCTCTTTAATTCCATCAGTGAATTCAGATAGATTGGAATTTCTGTTGATTACTTGTTAGCCTCGATGTAAGAGATAGCGTCGCCTACAGTGGTGATACCCTCTGCCTTGTCATCGGGAATTGTGATACCGAATTCCTTCTCAAACTCCATGATGAGCTCTACGGTGTCGAGTGAATCTGCACCAAGATCCTGTGCAAATGTAGCCTCGGGCTTTACCTCTGAAGCGTTAACACCAAGCTTGTCAACAATTATCGCTGTTACTCTTTCTTCGATTTCTGACATAATAATTACGTTTTAATAGTTATAAAATTCAGTGTTTTTTAGTTTTTTCGCTGTGCAAAGTAAGTAATTATTATTCAAATATGGAAAAATTTCTTGATATAAATTCGGGGTTTCTGCACACTTGTGCCGTTATTGTGCAATTTTTAGGCTAATATTTGCACTTTTTACCGCTTTTTGTGTTACAGTTATGTTACAGAATTAGGCTCCAGCGAACTTTTTCGGAGGCAAAATTGTATTCCACCCACGCAATTTTCGCCCAAACTCCCTCCACCGCCGCACTGTAAATCGCCCAAAGATTTGCAGATGCGATTAAAAAAAGCTGTTCAAATTTGCATATTTGGCTGTTTGTTTTGTAATTTTGCCAGTATCAAGAATACGACAAATCAAATGAGCGCAATATACATACTCGAAGGCTTGCTGATATATATTTACGGCTTTGACCATAATCCGCCGCATATTCATGTGCGGCGAGGAACAGAGCAATTCACGATTACGATAAAGGACAGAATCGTGGAAGGCCGTGCAAAATCAAAGTCCGTAATCTTGGTGAATGAGTTCCTTGATACCCATGAAACCGAAGTCATGGAACTCTGGAACAAGGCACAGCGCGGCGAACCAATAACTAAGATTAATCGTTAATTTCCTATACAAATATGTACATACAAGTAACAGACGTTGAATACGGCGGACGCTACACCCTTAAATGCACGTTCAGTGACGGAGCAGTCAAGAATGTTGACATGACCCCGATACTTGATGCCCCGGCTTTCCGCGAATTGAAGGATGTGGAACGATTCAGACAATTCGGACTTGATGAAACAATATTCTGGGCCAACGGTGCAGACATAGCTCCTGAATGGCTCTATGACAATGGCATTGAATGTCGTTGACGGTAATCCACTCAGACTATGGCAAAGGAGATAGTAGAAACCCCACTGATGAAGCAATACATCGAGATGAAGGCAAAGCATCCCGATGCAGTGCTGCTTTTTCGTGTGGGCGACTTCTATGAAACATTCTCAGACGATGCCATTACAGCATCGGAAATTCTTGGAATCACACTCACGCGCCGTGCCAATGGCGTGGCGCAGTCGGTGGAACTTGCCGGGTTCCCCCACCATGCCCTCGACACCTATCTGCCCAAACTTGTGCGTGCCGGCAAGCGAGTGGCAATTTGCGAGCAGCTTGAGGACCCGAAGCTCACCAAGAAGCTGGTGAAGCGCGGAATTACCGAGCTGGTGACACCCGGCGTATCAATCAACGACAATATTCTCAATCACCGCGAGAACAACTTCCTTGCCGCCGTGCACTTCGGCAAGAAGGCTGTGGGTGTGGCATTTCTCGACATCAGCACCGGCGAGTTTCTCACTGCCGAGGGCACTGCCGACTACGTAGACAAGCTGCTCGGCAACTTCGCTCCCAAGGAGGTGCTCATTGAGCGCAGCTTCCGCCAGCAATTCAACGACACTTTCACTGCACGCTATCTCACCTTTGAGCTTGAGGACTGGATTTTCACAGAGGAATCGGCTACCGACCGCCTGCTGAAGCACTTCGAGACGCGCAACCTGAAAGGATTCGGCATAGCGTCGATGCACAGTGCAATTGTGGCATCGGGAGCTATTCTCTGCTACCTTGACATTACACAACACACTCACATAGGACACATCACCGCACTCTCGCGCATCGAGGAGGAGCGTTATGTGCGTCTCGACAAGTTCACCGTGCGCAACCTTGAGCTAATCGACTCGATGTGCGACGACGGCAAGAGCCTGCTGTCGGTTATCGACCGCACGCTGTCGCCGATGGGTGCGCGCCTGCTGCGCCGCTGGCTGCTATTCCCACTGAAGGACGTGCCGCAAATCAACAGCCGCCTCGATGTGGTGGAGCACTTTTTCCGCGACACTGAGGGGCGCGAGCTGCTGAAGCAGCAGCTTGAGATGATTGGCGACATTGAGCGACTAATATCGAAGGTGGCTGTGTGCCGCATAACTCCGCGTGAACTGGTGCAACTGAAGAACTCCCTGCTGGCAATAGGTCCCATAAAGGAGCTTTGCTCCACTTCGGGCAACGATGTGCTGCGCCGCATTGGCGAGCAGCTCAACCCTTGCAGCATCATACGCGACCGTATCGAGCGCGAAATCAGCCCTGATGCACCCAACCTGCTCAATCGCGGCAACGTGATTCGCGACGGCGTGAATGCCGAGCTCGACGAGCTGCGCAGCATTTCACACTCAAGCAAGGACTACCTCATGCAGATGCAGCAGCGCGAAAGCGAGCTTACGGGCATTCCAAGCCTGAAAATCGGATACAACAATGTGTTTGGCTACTACATCGAAGTGCGCAACACGCACAAGGAGAAAGTGCCGCAGGAGTGGATTCGCAAGCAGACGCTTGTGAGTGCTGAGCGATATGTGACACAGGAACTGAAGGACTATGAGGAGAAAATTCTCGGTGCCGAGGAGCGCATTGCCAGCATCGAGAACAGCATTTTCAACGAGCTGGTGAATGCCGTGGGTGAGTATATCCCGGCTATTCAGCTCGACTCAAATCTGATTGCGCGCCTCGACTGCCTTTGCGCCTTCACTCGCGTGGCTATCGAGAACCACTACAACCGTCCGGTGCTCGACGATTCGCTCGACATCGACATCACCGAAGGCCGCCACCCGGTGATTGAGCGCGAGCTTCCGCTCGGAGAGCGATATGTGAGCAACAGCATACACCTCGGCAACGACAGTCAGCAGATAATAATGATTACGGGCCCGAACATGGCTGGAAAGTCGGCTCTGCTCCGCCAGACGGCCCTCATCACGCTCATGGCGCAGATTGGCTGCTTTGTGCCTGCCGAGAGTGCTAAAATAGGCATAGTCGACAAAATCTTCACGCGCGTGGGCGCGAGCGATAATATATCTTTGGGCGAATCGACATTCATGGTGGAAATGACCGAGGCTGCATCTATCCTCAACAATATCAGTCAGCGAAGCCTCATCTTGTTCGACGAGCTTGGCCGCGGCACAAGCACCTACGACGGAATCTCCATTGCGTGGTCGATTGTGGAATTCATTCATGAAAATCCCATGGCTCTCTCCAAAACGCTCTTTGCCACCCACTACCATGAGCTTAACGAGATGGAAAAGACCTACAAGCGCATTGCCAACTACAACGTGTCGGTGAAGGAAATCAACGGCAAGGTGGTGTTTGTGCGCAAACTTGTGAAGGGAGGCAGCGAGCACAGCTTCGGAATACATGTGGCGAAAATCGCCGGTATGCCGCCGTCGATAGTGAAGCGCGCCAACGAGGTGCTCCGTCAGCTCGAAGCCAATAACCGCAGCGACAGCACTACCCCATCGGTGGCTCCGCAGCGGCAGGAGGGCGGCGTGCAGCTCTCATTTTTCCAGCTCGACGACCCTGTGCTGTGCCAGGTGCGCGATGAGATACTCCATGCCGACATCAACAACCTCACACCAATGGAGGCTCTCAACAAACTTCATGAAATCAAGAAAATCATTACCGGACGCAACGACTAATCACCGCAGGTGATGCAGACGGGGTGCGGAAGGTGTGGCGACTTGCCGGTAGCTGTCAGGCGGCCGGTGGCAGTCTCGCGCCGCAACACGACGCAGCGCATCACGACCCCGCCGCCCACCCGCACGAACCCCTCCCCCC
>CAMFSS010000167.1 GCA_945983195.1 uncultured Prevotellaceae bacterium
ACCAATTTTCAGAAAGCGGCGAGCCACAGCCACGGCTATAAGACCATAGGTTTCCGCTATCCAGAGACAAGTGTGGGCTTACAGCAACTGCGACGAGGTGGAACTCATTGCTAACGGTAAGAAACTCGGCAAAAAGACAATGCCTGTGAACGGACATCTGTCATGGACGGCAACGGCGACCCTGCATGGCAAGATGCCGAACGTCCCGAGTCTCCCTGTTCGGCAAGACTCAGGACGTTCAACGGTCTGGCGCAAGTGCTGGTGCAGTCGACTTCCGATGCCGGCGGCATTTCTCCGGTTGTAGTCGAAAATCCGGTATGTGACATCGCTCGCCTGCTGAATTTCAACCAAGAAATTGCCCTGCCCTATAGCGTGGACGCAAACGGCGGGAAGAAAGAACACATCGCCGGGCTTAGTGTAATATTTACAGAGAGCATCCACGATGGTGGAGTTCTCTATCTTGCTCCTTATGCTCTGTGGTGTTTCTTGCGACTTGAAACCGTCGTAGAGGTATGCGCCTTCTTCGGGGGCGACGCAGTACCACATCTCTGTCTTGCCGCGCTTACCTTCAAGGCGGGCTCCCATTTCGTCGTCGGGATGAAGAATAGAATGGACATTCAATATGGATCCTCAGCACAAATGAGGGATGAGTTTAGCAGGAGTCATAAGGGGCAGTTACTCGACAAACAAAGGCATTGCGAGCACCTACACCAGATGTAACATTCATCAATTGAAGTGCCCATCTCTCAAATGCTGGATATGACACAGCAAAACGAGATTACACTACATTTTGCCATGAGTATATAGCAAAGCTGTGTTATTTAATGTTAAATATGTTAATTCTTTAATCCCGTAAAATAAGGCATAAAATGAAAAGAACAGAAAACATAATATTCACAATTAGCTGATAATCAGACCATGTTATTCTCAAACGGATGACGGCTCAATTATCATTCTTATATTTGTAAAACGTTGATAATCAAGTATAACGAAAATCTGCGTGGGAAAGTAGAGAATGTTAATCAGGAGTCACATCCTCAACGTAAGGCAAGAAACGATAAAAGTAATAAAACCACTGATATTCAGAGATTTAAGAGGATTACACTCTATGTATGTCCTACGGCTCAAATATAGTTCAAATTATGCAATAGCTACTGATAATCAAAGCGTTACACCCTCTGTATTGGAAAGTAGGACGTGAAAACAAGAGAAAACAAATCTGGAGATAATAGTATATAGCATTGGAAATCAACGATTTACAGCAGCAGAATTGCCGTTTTTCACAACGGCTCAACTATTGTTCCCACACCTGCTTTATATCTGATAATCAATGAGTTAATTACTCTGCATCGGTTAGTTTGTCGGAGATATATACATTCCAGTGCTGAAACCTGTTGTTAAGGGCAATAATCCATTCGGCAATTCCAGCCTCTCCCGTATTGATTTCCTGGCCTCCTCCGATAAGGCAAACTATAGTTGCCCAATCCTCTCGCTGGTCGAGCTACCAAATAAGGAATGAGGCTTCCGACATCGGGAAGTTTGCCACTTTGAGTTTATTGCCATACGTGCCTCCACGTTTAAGGTAGTCGGCGATACGCTTGTGCGTCCAGGCTCGCTGTGCTTCATCGAAGATAGCCACATGCTCCACTTCACCATATCCGCTTTTCTGAAGTTTTACAGCCTTATCCGGGTCTATCACGAGCATGCCATTCTCCACAGGGTTTTTGATCTTTGCAAGCATGTTGTCTCTATATCTGTGGATAATTTGAATGAATTTCTTAACCTCACGGCGCGAATCTGAGAGTTTTTTCTTCTGCTTTTGTTCTGTTGCCTTCTGGAAATTGTTGCGGGCAAGAGCCTCTGTCAATACCGCAACCAACAGACCATTGCCTGAAAGATACACGGCTCCGTCATCGTCACTATATTTGCCGTCATCATGATATGATTGCTTGACAGCGACATCCAGACCTACTAAAGTCTTGCCTGCCCCTGGGACACCGGTCACAAAACAAATACTCTTTTGCCCGTTCTGCTTAGAATGATTGATGATATCAAGGATATATGATATAGTCGAATCGGTCGAAACTTTGTCAGCCTCGTGCCGTGTTATTTTTTCAACAGAATGATTTTCATAAAGAGAACGTGCTGCTTCGATAATCGTAGGAGTTGGAGTATAAGGGCTTATTACCCAATTCTTGATTGAGCCCGGTTCGTCTGCTTTAATGTGTAACAATACATCTTGGATAAGCGTGCGCAATCCTGTTTCTCCTGATATTAACGGATTAAAAACGGAGTCATGATATATTGATGGCTGAAGTATGCTTGATGATGAGTTACGTTTTGTTGGGACTAAAATTGGCACAATGGTTTTATCGCTGCTATAGCGATGAAAGTTTTTCAGGTCGAGAGCATAATCCATCACTTGCTCAACATCGGCTTGCAGGGCATCTTGCTGTCCCACCTTAAATTCAAGACAGAAAATCACTTTTCGCAACAATAGTACGACATCAATGCGTTTGCCAAGGCGTGGTATATCGTATTCAAAAATTATTTCCGCCTCTTCGGTTTTCCAAGGTAATAAGACCTGCTATAAAAGTGTTATTTCGCCCATCCAGGCTTCATCTGTAGTGGTCAGGGCATTGCCGTGAAACGAGTTGTGGATGTGTCAAAGGATAGAATACACATCGGTTTCAATGAACGACTTGAAATCGGATTGATATAAACATCTATTTGTTGTCGGGTTGCTCATATTGATTTACTGGCGTTAAAGAAGTTTACTTGTTGTGTATCGTGTGAGACTTAGGAATTATGGTATTCCCGTTGTATTGTTTCGCTATTGTCTTCACACATAATTAGTCATATAATTTGAAACAACCAATAAAAGCTCTTATTTTTACAACCAGAATAAAAAGATATAGTGCTGCTAGTGGCTACTTTTGGGCAATTTTGAAGAATCCAAATAGAAACGCAACGTTTTTCGGGTTAAAGACTGAAAAAAATCCCCTGACGCACACTTGGTTGCGTCAGGGGATTTTTGGTGTTTGGGCGATACCGGCTATTGCCTCATTTTGAAAATCTGCTGGGAGAACTCGGTGAGGTAGATGCGCCAGTTACGCCAGATGTGTCCGCCGTCGGTTTCGCGATAGGTGTATTTGTAGCCCTTCTCGTCGAAGTAGCGGCGCAGGTCGGCATTCTGCTGATAGAGGAAATCGGTCTCGCCGATTCCAATCCAGTAGAGCTTCGGCTTGGCGGCAAAGAGCGCGGCAAGCTGCTTTTGCAGTGTGGCATCGCCCTTCAGCACATCGTAGAAAGGCTTATTCTGGTCGTAGCCTATATGCGGTGCGGCAGAGAAAAGTCCCACATAGTCGAAGGCATCGGGGAACCGCCTCGAAATGTGGAACGAGTGACCGCCACCCATCGAAAGACCGCACACGGCGCGGTGAGCCTTGTCATTTCGCACCTTGTAGTGGCTCTCCACGTAGTTCACAATGTCCATGAAGCTTTCGTCCATCGTGGCTTTGGGCTGGGTACGCGGATTCACACTTTCCATAAACGAGGGCTGATACATTCCCCTCGACCACTCGCCGGGAGCAGCCTGACATGTGGCATTGCCATTGGGCATCACCACCACCATCGGCACTGCCTTTCCGGCGGCTATGAGGTTGTCGAGAATTTGGGCGGCGCGTCCCTGAGTGGGCCATGCGTCTTCATCGCCACCTGCACCATGCAGCAGATAGAGCACAGGATAGTCCCTGCCCTCGTCGTAACCCGGCGGAGTGTAGATGCTCATGCGGCGTTTCATGCCGAGCATGGGGCTGTCGTACCACACTTTGGCGAGATTGCCGTGAGGCACCTCATTAACCGAATATAGGTCGCCTTTGCTACCTTTCTCGCCTTTCACTATGAAGAGGCTGGTGAGCGAAGCCACATCGCGGTTCACATACACATTTGCAGGGTCGAGCATCATCATGCCATCTACAATCACGTTGTAGGTGTAAAGCTCCGATGCGAGAGCCACCGATGTGAATGTCCACACGCCCTTTTCGTCCTTCTGCAAGTCGGCTACTCCGGGCTGTTCAAACTTTCCCATAGGTGTTTCCACCATCTGCGTGGGCAGAAATGTGCCTGTCACCTGCACTTTCTGTGCCTGCGGTGCAAAGATGGAGAATTTCACGGTTCCGTCGGCATTCACTACCGGCGATTTCACCTGTGTCCCGCTCCAGAGTGCTTCTTGGGCGGTCATGGTCACAGCAGCCAATGCTACTGCAACAAGTGATAAAATTGTTCTTTTCATTATCGATGCAATCATTATTGTTTCTATTTCAGGGAGAGTGCCCGGGCAAGTCCTACGTAGTACACCTTGAAGCCAATCTGATAGCCCTGCAAATCGGGATTCATTTTGGAATATACGGCACGGGCAACGTATGGCGTGATGCGCACAATCGAGGTGAGCTGCTCACGCTTACCGAAGAGGAAAGGCAGATTCGACACATAGTGATGCACCTTTATGTCGAAGTCTATGCCTGCCATCCAGTTGCAATTCCTTATATTTTTCTTCACCACCTCTCCATTTGGCTGCGGCAGCCATTTTCCGGGTTCCTCCTCGCTCTCCACCCATTTCAGCGGTGTAGCGTTCCAGCCGTAGCTGCTCCAGTACATGCCGAAATGAGGCGTCAGTGCAAAACGCTTTGTGTCGATGAGGCTGTATCCGGCATTCACCTGCACGCCGATGGTGGAAGCGTAGTCGTTGACCGACTCCTCAATGTTGCGATGTGAGCTATCGTACTTTCCAAACACATTGCGCTCAAGCATCTTGGGCTGCCCATACTCAATCGAGGCTCGCAGGCTAAGACGCTTATAGCCGCCCGTAAGTCCTGCCGTAAAGGTGAAAAAGCCATTGAAATTGTCCTTTATCGTCGAGGTTGGGAACAAGCCGCCAAGACCGATGAAAAGTCCGTAGCTCCAGTCGCTTGGAGTAACGGTAGGAGTTGGAGGAAGCCCCATCTCCTCCAGATTCTTGCGGGTGAAGTATTCCCACTCCTGGAGTTTCTCGTCGCTCTTGCCGCAGTCGGTCTCGCGGTCAATCGCAGCAAGCTGCTCGGTGTAGAGATTGCGGTAATACTTCAGTCGGTTATCGGCTTCAATGCCTGTCATTCCACTGTTGAGGTCAGCCTGGAGGCGGCGGCGCATCACCTCAAGCTGGTCGAACTGCAACTGATGATAGCGCAGGCGGCGACGTGTGAGCGATGAGGTGTCGGCAGGTGCGTATGAGTCGGTGCGCGACATCTTTGCCCCCGCGCCGAGAATGATTTGCGTCTTGCCGTCGGCTTGCTGCTGCGAGGCTTCAATGTCGAGCGATGTACTCAAGAACGAGGCACCGCCGCCAAGTGGCGAAGTGCCTACGAAATCGCTCCAGCGCAAAGCTCGCTCACTCCACTTCATAACATCACCGTTTGCGGCAATTGCTGCAATCTGCGTGACGGCAACGATGAGCAATAGTGTGAAAAT
>CAMFSS010000168.1 GCA_945983195.1 uncultured Prevotellaceae bacterium
TTTTTGGGGTTGTTCTGTGTTGTTGTGTGGTGTGCGGCGTCGTGAAGCGCGATATGGTGCTTCTGCAGTATGTCGGTGTGAGTGTGGGCGAGCAGTATTTCGATACCGCCGTGGCGCACTATGTCGTGCAGCCCGAGACGGCGCACAGCGTCGAGCGACTCGCCGAAATAATGCTTCATCACGCCACTACGCCCCTCGCGTCGCTGACCGGCGCAAAAGGCAAAGGCTATACACCCATCGAAGCACTTGCTGATGAGCAAGTTAGCGGCTACGCATGCGAGCTTGCCGACTACACTTTGCGCCTAAAGCCGCTTTTAGCGTCGTTAGTGCGTGAAAATGGCATGGAAAAACTGCTGCAAGACGTTGAAATTCCGCTAATTACGGTGCTTGCCGACATGGAAATCACCGGTGTGCGCGTGGATGTGCGCTCATTATCAGCCTATTCGCGCTTTCTCACCGCCCAGCTTGCCGACATCGAGGCCGAGTGCTACTTCCTTGCTGGTGAGCAGTTTAACATCAGTTCTCCGGCACAGGTCGGCGATATTTTGTTCGACAAATTGCACCTCGATCCCAAAGCCAAAAAGACCCGAAAAGGCCAGTATTCCACCACCGAGGAAGTGCTCGCCAAACTCGCTGATAATCACCCGATTGTGAACAAAATTTTGCGCTATCGAGGCGTAAAAAAACTGCTCACAACCTACGTCAATGCCCTGCCCGAACTGATAAATCCCGCCACCGGCCGCATTCACACCACTTATAATCAGACTGTTACTGCCACCTGCCGCCTCTCGTCGACCTATCCGAATATGCAGTACATTCCCGTCCGTAGCGACGATGGTCGCGAGATTCGTAAGTCATTCGTTCCTGCACCCGGAAATGTCTTTCTATCAGCCGATTACTCGCAGATTGAGTTGCGCCTTGTTGCTGATTTCAGCCACGATTCCACCATGGTCGAAGCATTCGTTGAGGGGCACGACATCCATGCAATCACCGCCTCAAAAATCTATCATGAGCCACTCGAAAGCGTAACCCCCGACCAGCGACGCAAGGCAAAAACCGCCAATTTCGGCATTCTTTACGGCATTTCGGCATTCGGCTTGTCGGAGCGTTTGCAGATACCGCGCAGCGAGGCTAAAGAGCTGATTGAAGGCTATTTCGCCACATTCCCCACCGTGCGTGACTACATAGAGCGCGTAGTGGCGCAGGCTAAAGAACAGGGATATGTGACTACAAAATTCGGTCGCCGTCGTATGCTCCCCGACATCAACTCTCGAAATTCGGTTGTGCGCAGCTTTTCCGAGCGCAACGCCGTGAATGCGCCGATTCAGGGTACGGCTGCCGACATCATCAAAATTGCCATGGTGCGCATCTACCGCCGCTTCAAGGAGGAGAATTTGCGCTCGAAAATGATTATGCAGGTGCACGATGAGCTTAATTTCGATGTGGTGCCTGCCGAGCTCGACCGCGTGCGCCTGATTGTCACCACTGAGATGGAAGGTGCATACCATGGCGCAGTGCCGCTCACAGCATCATCTGAAGCTGCCGAGAACTGGCTCCTTGCGCATTAAGCGGCACCATTCACCACTGGCAATCATCACTTGCCGTGCAGGCTGCTAATTCAATTCGATATAGTCGATATAGAACAGTCCGTTGCCGCTGCCACGGCTGATTTCCACATCGTTGATGCCCTTTTTGAGGCTCACCGTAGCCTTACAATCGCTCCAGTCGGAGCCTGCGAAAGAAATATCGGTGTTAGTGCCATTGGCAGTCAGCACACCGGTACCGGCTGTGCTGCCTTTAGCACGCCCCTTGATTGTGATGGAGTAGGAGCCTGCCGATGGTGCTTCCACGGCAAATAGCACGGAGGCTTCCTTGCCGCTAAAGTCGCCCACATAGCCCGATTCCTTGGAGCTTGAGCCATTAGATGATTCTTTGTCGTCGCTGCTGCACGAACATATTACGGCAGCAAGAGCCACTATTATTGAATAGAATAAAATTTTCATAGTTTTGCAGTAAATATTCATGGTGAGAAATAAATTTTTTTAATTTTCAGGCAAGTAAGCAATGGTTATCTCACCACGCCTACACCTCCGCGCAATGCAGCCACCTCGGCTTGAAAACGCTTAGTGGCAGATGAGATGCGCAGTATCTTGCAGCCATGTGAGGGTACGTTCACTTTGTAGGAGCCTTCGGCAGGACCAAGGTCGGAGTGCTCCCAGAGGTCGCGGACATTAGTGGCTTTGCCATCGGGGATTCCAAGTTCCGACTTCAGGTCGATAGCCATATCGGCCGACACCTCCATTCGGTTGAAAAGCCCCACAATCCCGTCGCCTGAATGCAGCTGCCGGATCCATCGGCTGCTGTAGGGATTTGACACTGTGGTAGAAAGAGGGCGTGCGCTGAATCCCAGCTTGTTGAGCTCGAGAATCTCTTCATTCTGATAGAACGACTCGCAGCCCTTTATGGTGTCATATTGGTCGGCAATAGCAATAGGAGAGCCTGTGATAGCCATAAGCGACACCCAGAATTGTCTCTCTTTAGGTGTGTTGCATGTGTTGAGGCGAATGAAGTCACCATCCATGATAATCTGCCCGCGAGCAGCCACATCGCTGAAATAAACGAAACCATCGAACGCAATTTCCCACAGAGGCCAGTTGGCATTGTGGTAACCGCGTCGGCGGTTGCTGATGAAGTCCCATCCTCCCGTAAACACGTCGGCACTGATGCGGAACAAGTCGCCATAGGGCAATTCGTTCACGGCATGATTGAAGCAATTAGGCATAACGAGCGAAACCATAATCTCGTCGCCGGCTTCCTCCTCAATCCATTTCAGAGCCTTTACATAGCTGGCGGTGCCATAATAATCCTCATAGTCGCGAAGGAAATCTACACGAAGAAATGTAAACCCAAGATTAATGAAGTATCTCACATATCCTTTTATCCATTGTTCTGCGCCTTCCTTGTTCACATCTACCCAGTATAACAGGTCGTTGAAACTCTTGTTGCCCACAATGTCGCGGGTGTGTTGCGATGAACCGCTCACCTTCAGATTGTCGCTGAATGCCTTGCGTGTCAGCCACAGAGGGTTATAGTAAATACCCGTGTCAAGACCTTTCTTGCGGTTATAGTCAATCCAGTAGTCGAAGCCGTGTTTCCAGTCGCTGTTGTATTTCAAAATGTAACCGTTGGAGTTCACGGTTTGCGCTCCCTCAATCCAGCCGTCGGTACACACCATATTGTAGCCATAACGCAGGAAATTTTCAGCCACCCAATCGACCGATTTCTGATAGCGGTCTTCGGCGAGAGCCACATTGGTGACGTAGCATTGCTCATAAGCCATCCAGTAGAGTGGACCTGCGCCGCGACGGGTGTATTTGCTGTCGCGTGCGCTGAGTGTCATAGCTGCCGATGCGACGGCAAGCATAGTGATAAGGCATTTTTTCAAATTCATAATATTGAGTTTTTAGATTTGATGATATTCCGTTCGGCGAATAGAGTTGGCACAATTATGAACCAAAATCCTATCTACAAAATTAAGCCATTGTGGCGATTATGGAAAGCAAATATCGAAAATTTAAAGTTGTTAAAAGTGATAATAATCTGTAAATGCGTGTATTATGCAACTTGAATCGGTGGATAAATTAAGAGTGTTTTAAGATGGTATATTCGGTCTGCTGATAGCTTCGGCTACAATATCGGCTCTGCCATCCTGCACTCTGCGCTCTAAGCGTGGAAGATTTGAGGATTATTCACACAAATGTGTTAGCCTGTTTCGGGGATATTCATTACCTTTGTCACAATTGAGCATCGTTGTGCTATCCCTGAAATCGACCGGGAGGTATCGCGCCTCGATTAGATGCTAAAATCATAAAGACAATACAGCTTATGCTTGGAGCAATAGTAGTTATAGCCGAGAATGGCGCAATTGGGAATAAGGGTGGACTTCTGTGCCATCTGCCTGCCGATTTGAAGCATTTTAAGTCGGTTACCATGGGGTGCCCCATCATCATGGGGCGCAAGACGTTTGATTCACTTCCTAAGGGGGCATTGCCGGGTCGCCTGAATGTGGTGGTTACGCGCAATGAGGATTTTGCAGCACCCGATGTGGTGGTGTGCCACTCGATAGATGAAGCCCTTGATGCCACTGCCAATGCCGAGAAGCGGTTTGTGATTGGCGGAGCGCAGCTATATGCTGCCACAATCGACCGTGTAGATGAGCTGCATCTCACCCTGCTACATGCCACATTCCCCGAAGCCGATGCCTTTTTCCCTGCCATTATTCCCGAGCAGTGGAGAGAAGTGTCGCGTGAGGGGCACAAAGCCGATGAGCGTAATCAGTTTGACTACACTTTTGTCACACTAAAGAGAGTGGAATAAGCGATAAAGTCGCGATGTGCCGTGCAGCACTATCCCGAAGCTACACTGCCACTACGCCTTTGATGTGGGGGTGTGGATTGTAGTTTTCGAGGGTGAAATCTTCAAAATGGAAGTCGAAAATGCTCTTCACGTCGGGGTTGAGGCGCATGGTGGGCAGTGGTCGCGGGTCGCGGCTGAGCTGTTCGCGCACCTGCTCGAAGTGGTTGGTGTAGACGTGTGCATCGCCGAGTGTGTGAATGAACTCGCCGGCTTCAAGTCCCGTCACCTGAGCCACCATCATAAGCAGCAGGGCGTAGGAAGCAATATTGAAAGGCACACCGAGGAAAATGTCGGCACTGCGCTGGTAGAGCTGGAGCGACAGCCTGCCGTTGGCCACATAGAATTGGAACAGCGCGTGGCATGGCGGCAGATTCATCATCGGCAGGTCGGCAACGTTCCACGCACTCACTATTATGCGGCGCGAGTCGGGATTATGCTTTATTGTTTCCACGGCTTCGGTAATCTGGTCGATAAAGCCGCCGTCGTAGTCGGGCCATGAGCGCCACTGGAAGCCGTAGATGTGTCCGAGGTCGCCATTCTCGTCGGCCCACTCATTCCATATCCGTACACCGTTCTCTTGCAGATATTTCACATTGGTGTCACCCTGGAGAAACCACAGCAATTCGTGGATAATCGACTTGAGGTGCAGTTTTTTGGTGGTGAGCAGAGGGAATCCGTCGGCAAGATTGAAGCGCATCTGGTAGCCGAACACGCTGCGGGTTCCTGTGCCGGTGCGGTCGCCCTTGAGTACGCCGTTGGTCATCACATGATTGAGTAGGTCGAGATATTGTTTCATCGCTTGAATGATTTTACAAAAAAAGATGATATTGCAGTAGTGCAGGGGATAAAGTTATCCCCTGCAAAATTACACAATTTCCTTGCAAAAGTGAAGCCTCCCGCCAAAATTCTTCATAATCCCCAAGAAATACCACTTCCACCTCAATCATAGTAATCTCTGCAATACTCCCCCATGTTCCTCCTAAAGCCAATCTATCTCACGATAAGGCACAAAAAAAGAGACACAAGCCCCACTTTCACAGCGTCTTGCTTGAGCCTAGCATCTTCGAGATTTATTGCTAAGTAACACAACG
>CAMFSS010000169.1 GCA_945983195.1 uncultured Prevotellaceae bacterium
CTGCAAGCTCACGGGAGTCTACGAGGAGGAATTTGACGACCGCGATGAGGATGCCGACACCATTGCCGGACTCCTGCTCAACATAAAAGGCGATTTCCTGAAGGAGAAGGAGCAGATAGTGTGCGGACGCTGCCGCTTCACGGTGCTGAGCGTGCTGAAGCACCGCATTGCCACCGTGAGAGTGAAAATCATGCCCCGAGAGGAGGGTGAAAAGTGACTGTGAACCATGCCAAGGCTAAAGACACTGTATGTTTGCAATAGCGTCACCCTATTGAGGTGGAAACTCACCGAATCGTGGCAGGAACTGCTTGGTAGGTGCCAGGCTGCGCGCATGGTAATAGACATCGAGATTCTGCCCAAATCGGACTGACGCCGCTGCGAAGGCCTTGCCGAGCATCTATTGCTCTCGTGGTGCCTAATGGACCGAAAGGTGAGGATAGAGCACGATGAGCACGGAGTCCCGAGATTGGCGAGGCACGACGACATCTATGTGAGCATAAGCCACACTCGTGGAATGGTGATGGTGGCACTGAGCCCGTGTGAGCCGGTAGGAATCGACGTGGAGTGCATATCGGATCGCGTGGTTAAGGTGCGCAGCAAATTTGTGAACGACAGCGAAAGCGATAATATATCAGCCACCGATGAAACCGACCTCACGCTTGCGTGGACGGCAAAGGAGGCAATGTATAAGCTGGCGGGAGTGCCGGGAGCATCGCTCCGCGACGATTTCACTATACGCTCGATGGTGTTCACCAAGGCAGGCGATACGCACAGCCTTTGGGCACACAGCACCGCCACCGGCGAGCGGCAGGATATAGAGATTTGCTCTTTAATCGACCGAGAGGAGAAGCAGGTGACTACGATAGCCCTCTTTTTCCACAGCATTTCAGAGCGAAGCGACCGGGATTATATTTACAGCCCCGAAGAATAAAAGACAAAAGCAAGACAGACTACATAAAAACTATTAGATAGAATAACAAAAACAGGACAAGATATGAAACATTTCATCACTACAATTGCAATAGCCCTCACTGTGGGTGCTGCTACGACTGATGCCGATGCGTGCACCAGTCTGCTTGTGGGCAAAAAGGCTTCAGCCGACGGGTCGACGATAATCTCATACGCAGCCGATGCGCATACGCACTATGGCTTCCTTGAAATACTTCCGGCAGCCGACCACGAAAAAGGCGCAATGCGTGAAATTCGCGAGGGCGACACCAACAAGCCGCTCGGATTCATTCCCGAAGTGGCACACACCTACTCGGTGGTGGGCTACATCAACGAGCACCAGGTGACAGTGACCGAATCGACATGGGGTGGCCGCCACGAGCTTGCCGACTCAACCGGACTGCTCGACTATGTGAGCCTGATGAAGATAGCTCTGCAACGCTCGAAGACGGCACGCGAGGCAATCAAGGTGATGGCCACGCTTGTGGCTCAATATGGCTATTACAGCGAGGGAGAATCGTTCTCAATAGGCGATCCCAATGAAATATGGGTGATGGACATGATAGGCAAGGGCGGCAAGGAGAAGGGTGCCGTGTGGGTGGCAGTGCGCATACCCGACGACTGCATATCGGCACACGCCAACCAGCCGCGAATCCACACCTTCCCACTGAAGGACAAGGTGAACTGCCTCTACTCAAAGGACGTAATCAGCTTTGCTCGCAAAATGGGCTACTTCGACGGCAAGGACAAGGACTTTGACTTTGCTGCTGCATACAACCCTGCCGACTACGGCACACTACGTGGCTGTGACGCACGCGCATGGGCATTCTTCAACAAGTACAAGAGCGGCATGGACTGCTATCTGCCGTATCTTGAGGGGAAGAAGGACGCAGAAGTGATGCCACTCTACGTGAAGCCCGACCGCCAGGTATCTGTCCGCGACGTGCAGGCAATGATGCGCGACCACTTTGAGGGTACACCATACGACATGACCCACGACCCCGGTGCAAAAATGCTGTGGGACGTACCATACCGCTTCCGTCCGATGACCTACAAGGTAGACGGAGTGGAATATGTGAACGAGCGAGCCATCGCCACTCAGCAGACAGCATACGTGCTTGTGTCGCAAATGCGCTCATGGCTTCCCAACGGCATTGGCGGCGTGCTGTGGTTTGGTGTCGACGATGCCAATACCAATGTGTTCCTCCCTATGTACTGCTCGATGACCAAAGTGCCGCACAACTATGCCGACGGTGTTGCCGACCTCTATACGCTCAACTGGGAATCGGCATTCTGGGTGAACAACTGGGTTGCAAACCAGGCATATATGCGCTATTCGCTGATGATACCCGACATACGCAAGGTGCAGACCTCAATTGAGGACGAGCTTGCACGCAATCAGGCTCTGATAGAGGACAAGGCAATGGCAGCCTACTCAACATCGCCCACAGAGGCAGCAAAGATACTCAATGACTACTCCGAACAAGTGTCGGCCGACGCTACGGCACGCTACAAGAAGCTGGGCGAGTATCTGCTTGTGAAGTATCTCGACGGTAACCGCAAGCGCGAGCGCGACGGCAAATTTGAGCGTAATCCGTGGGGCTACCCCTTGCAGCCTGAGTTCCCGGGCTACAATGAGGAGTATTACCGCACTATTGTGAACGGCACCGGCGACCATCTGCGCGTGAAGGAAGTGGAGAAATAGCCGCGGCGCGAGAAGGAAAAATAATCGTGCAGTGGTGAAAAAAATCACTATTTGTGGCAGAAAATTGAAAAATTCTGGCTAAGTTTGTAGGTCGAAAAGGAATGATAATCCGCTTCCCCTACATCAAGAGTATAAACAATAAGAGAAAAAAGAGCTTATTTATGATTGGAAAGATAAGAACGGCAATTATAGCCACAGTTGCGATTTGTGCAATCGACGTGTGTGCAACCGGTTCAAACACTGTTTCAGCCGACACGATTCCTGCCAACGACACATTGCCATTAGAGAAGGGATTGGCTCAAATTGACACCCCGGTATGCTTTCTCGACACATTCAAGATAAAGACAGTGATACTTGACGACCACTCGGCACTCAGCCTTGATTCAATCAAGCTGAAACCGGGCATACTGTTCATGCCGCTGATTTTTGAGCACTATGAGGATCATGCCGACACCATAGCACTCGCTCCGAAGGCACCGCTTTACCAGCTTAATGCCGGTGACGAGTGGCTCACCGATGAAATAGGCTATGAGGCATGTGTACGCCGCTTGCGCTATAACACAATGATTCACAGCCCCGAAATGACCCGCTACAACCTCGACATGCTGCCCGAACCGCCGAAGCAGTATGTGATTGTAGCCGACCCGGCGACCCGCACTCTCACCCTTGAAACGAAGAAGCTCGAAGACAAGGTGGATCTTGTGGCTGACGAAACGGATGCCGCGCCCGATGTGCGCAACTGGCTTCACACCTTCAATGGCTCAGTGCAATTCTCGCAGGCCTATCTTTCGGACAACTGGTATCAGGGAGGCAACAACAACCTCAACATCTTGGGGCACTTCATCTGGGACATCAATCTAAACCAGAACAAATACAAGAACTTGATGTTTGACAACACGATACAGTATAAAATAGGACTTCAGTCGGCACCGCAGGACACGCTGCGAAGCTACAGCATCAGTGAGGACCTTTTCCAGATAAACTCCAAATTCGGCTACAAGGCATTCAAGCACTGGTACTATTCAACCACACTGCTATTCAAGACGCAGCTACTTAACAACTATTCACCCAACACCAACGACCTTCGAGCATCGTTCCTCACACCTGGAGAGCTGAATGTGGGTCTTGGTATGACCTACAACGCCAAAAGCAAGAATGGATATGCCAACTTCGACCTATCGCTTTCGCCACTTTCCTACAACCTGAGATATGCCGCGAGAATACTCGCGTAAACCCGGCATCAATGGGTGTAGATGAAGGAAAGCATACGAAGCAGAAGTTCGGTTCGAGCCTTGAAGCACGATTCCAGTGGAAGATAACACCACAAATCAGTTGGAACTCACGCCTCTATGCCTTCACCGACTACGACAAGATGCAGGGTGACTGGGAACACACATTCAATTTCTCAATCAACAAGTATCTGTCGACTCAATTCTATATGCATCTGCGCTACGACAACGGTGCATCGAAGCACGAATCGTGGAAATATTGGCAGTTTAAGGAGATACTCAGCTTTGGACTTTCCTACCGCTTCTCGATGCAGTAACACCCGGCAATGAAGAGGCTTGTGCTACAACATATAGTAGTGGCAATGGCACTTTTGGCAACAGCAAGTGCAGCCGCGGCAAAGGGTGCAAGCCCCGAAGATGCCGTGACAGGGTATTATACCAACAGCGTACCCGACAGTGCGGCTTTGCTGCCTGACCGCTCGGTGGAGAAGCAGCTTGTAGCAATGAAAAGTGCGCACCTCGATGCCATAGAAGGGGTGTGGCACTATCCCGATGAAATGATGACAGTGGCAGTGGAGCGGTTTAAGTCGCCCGATTTTGCTTCGCGCATAGCCTACCGCATAGTGATGCTTGAGTCGGATGACTTCAACCTGTTTCCCGGCACAGTGATAGGGTATATGGCGGCGAGTGCCGACAGCAGCAAGTTTGAGCTGTGGCTCTACAGCGAGCGACGCGGAGCGATGCTCTTCACACCGGTCAAGTTCATTGCAACCTTGAAGGGCGATATGCTCACGTTTAAGCGCACTGTGGCGATGAACATGAAAATGCGGGTGAATTTTGCGCGTTTCCTGCCGAGCCTGTTCAGAGGAGTTTCATTGACACCCGAAATCGCCACGGAGGAGCTTCCTGTTGGCTTCAGACGCATTTATCCCACAACGACAGGAACTTCGGGCTACGGCGGCAGGGTGCGATACTTATGACGAGGCCTATGCGAAACATTCTGGCAGCAATATTGATTACGGTGATTGCGGCGACAGGAGTAGCCAAAAACACATCTACCACGAGGCGTAATCTGCGCCCCGGGGTGGAGATGCAGCGTGAAATGCAGCGTATAGCTATCCCCGACGACACTATATGTGCTGAAGCTCCGTGTGATTTCGACCCCGATGCACTCACGCTCCGCGGCTTTGTGAAGCGTGCCGGCGACGAGCGAGAGTCATTCATTGTGGATAACCACAGCACCTACCACATAACAGGCGTAAAACTGCTTCTGCGCTACTATGCTGCCGACGGAACTGTAATCACCGAGCGTAGTGTGGAGGTGAAATGTGACATTATGCCCGGAAAGTGGCAGCGCGTGAAAGTGCTGTCGTTCGACCGCAACCACGCCTATCACTATATCTACGGTTCACGTCCGCGCCTTAAGTCCAAGCCATTTGATGTGGCATACCGCCTGCTGCGCTATGATGTGGCAGTTTCGCGATAGAATCCCAGTAGGAATTGATGTAATAAATTTGGTGCTCTGCTTTCGATTTGCACAAATTTTAGATAAATTTGGCGGCACTCAGCAAAGCACTCAAATAAATTTGGTGCTCTGCTTTCGATTTGCACAAAT
>CAMFSS010000170.1 GCA_945983195.1 uncultured Prevotellaceae bacterium
TTGATTTTGCTGCATTATTCAGTGAACTTCATGATGTGCAGCCGACAATTTCAATTACGCTTACAAATGAAGTGAACATATAATTACAAAAAAAGGGAAAATACTATGAACATAGAAGGACTTATTGCCGACTTGGCTCTCATCTTGGTGCTTGGAGCCCTATCTACCATAATTTTCCGCAAACTAAAGCAGCCAATTGTGTTGGGCTATATTGTTGCGGGCTTTCTGGTCGGTCCACATTTCACCTATTTCCCTACAATCCATAATGAGGACAACATAGAGTTCTGGGCACAAATCGGTATCATTGTGCTTTTGTTCTCACTTGGGCTTGAATTCAGCTTCAAGAAGCTGATGAACGTAGGTGGTTCAGCCATTGTTACGGCACTGATAATAGTGACGGGAATGATGGGACTTGGAGTTGTGGTAGGCCATGCTCTTGATTTCAGCAGCATCAACTGCCTTTTCCTTGGCGGAATGCTGTCGATGTCGTCAACTACAATCATTATCAAGGCTTTCAGCGACTTGAATATGAATCATCGGCGTTTTGTTCCGCACGTGCTTGCTGTTCTTATCTGTGAGGATTTGTTTGCAGTGGTGATGATGGTGCTTCTATCGTCGATAGCTCTCAACAATAGTGTGCAAGGCACTGAATTGCTAATGAGCATAGCCAAATTGGTGTTTTTCCTGGTTATATGGTTCACTGTGGGAGTGTATTTAATACCTTCGTTCTTCAAGTACTCACGGAAGCTCATCAATGATGAGATATTACTCGTAGTGGCAATGGGAATGTGCTTCCTGATGGCAGTGTTCTCGGTGTATTCAGGATTTTCAATGGCACTTGGTGCCTTTGTGATGGGTTCGATACTTGCCGGGACATGCGAGGCTGAGCATATAGAACACCTTGTGAAGCCGGTGAAAGACTTGTTTGGTGCAGTGTTCTTCATTTCAGTGGGAATGATGGTTGATACAGGCATCATAGTGCATTATGCAGGGACAATAGCCATATTGTCGGTGGTAGTGGTGCTTGGCATGATACTATTTGGAACATTCGGAATGTTGGCTACGGGGCAAAGCTTGAAGATTGCCATTGAGTCGGGATTCAGCCTCACGCAAATAGGAGAATTTGCATTCATCATAGCGTCGCTCGGATTATCGCTTGGCGTACTTGAGCCGTCGCTCTACCCTATCGTAGTGGCAGTCTCTGTGATAACCACTTTTTTCACGCCCTATTTTATCAAGTTTGCCGAGCCATTCTACAATTGGCTGTTGCCGCACATTCCACAGCGCTTGCAGCTACTGCTTGAGCGATACACCAAGCAGGAAACATCGTCGGTGAGTCTTGAAAAGAGAATTTGGAAGGCCGTTCTCGGACGTTATGCATGGCGCATACTGCTCTATTCCACCCTTATAATTGCCATAGTGATAATATCAGACGCCTATTTGCTTCCATTTATGGACAATCTGGTGGGTGAAACATGGGGCGATGTAGTGACATCGGGGATTACATTGTCGGTCATGGCACCATTTCTGCTTGCACTGTCAATGCCCACAACCAAGCGCAGTGAATGGCAGGCACTTGCAGAGAAGTCGGGAAGCCGTTCCACTATGCCGCTTGTGGCACTCAGCATATTGCGACTGATTCTGGCATTCGGACTGGTGTCGTGGTATTTGAGCAATGTATTTACGTTCACAGCCGGTATAACTATAGGATTCGGACTTATATTCCTGATAGCAGTTTTCCTCTCAAAGAAGGTGCGTCGCCGAATGCACGAAATGGAGAAACGCTTCATCAGCAACCTCAATGAGCGTGAGCTTCGTCGCAGCGGACGCGGCAATGAAAGCATTCTAGTTTCGGACTTGCATGTGGCATATATCCGTGTTGGCTATACTTGCCCATTTGTGGGTGAGCGGCTTCGTGATTCAAATCTTCGCAAGAAGTACGGTGTGATTGTGGTGAATATTCAGCGAGGCTCGAAGCAATTCCCGATACCCAATGGAGATATGCGTTTCTTCCCGGGTGATATGCTCGGAATTATCGGCACAGACGAACAGATACAGAAGTTGCTGCCTATAATTGAAGATGCACCCGGAAGCGAACCTGCTGAAAGTGATGAGGAAATGAAGCTTCTCCCGATTGAGGTGACTGAAAAATCGCCACTTGCGGGAAATACGGCAGCCTCAATTCGCCTCCGTGATGACTATCAAGCCCTTCTTGTGGCAATTCAGCGAGGTGATGATGACTATATCAAGCCCGATGGTAGCGAAATTTTTGAGCCTAAAGACATACTTTGGGTGGTAGGCAATGAGGCTAAACTTACCAAGTTGTATAAATAGACCGGAGTCTATGAATTGCAAAACATTTTGTTACTTTTGGTCGTGATATAACTGAAGTCTCGCATTTTTATATTAAATTTGCAACACAAATAATAACCTCATAGAAATTATTCATGCAAGAGAAGATTATTATCTTAGATTTCGGCTCACAGACGACACAGCTAATTGGCCGCAGAGTTCGTGAGTTGAACATGTATTGCGAGATTGTTCCCTACAACAAATTCCCACATGGCGATGAGTCGGTGATAGGAGTTATCCTGTCGGGAAGTCCTTTCTCAGTCTACGACGAGAAGGCTTTCAAAGTGGATTTGAGCAATATCCGTGGTAAATATCCGCTACTCGGAATATGCTATGGCGCACAGTTTATGGCTTATACAAATGGCGGAAAAGTGGAGCCGGCAGGCACACGCGAATACGGTCGTGCCAACCTCTCACAATTCGACTGCGAGAATCCACTCCTAAAGGGTGTGAGCGAGAACTCACAGGTGTGGATGAGCCATGGTGACACCATTACCGCGATTCCCGACAATTTCAAGATTATCGCTTCAACCGATAAGGTAGCTGTGGCTGCCTATCAGGCTGTGGGCGAAAAGCTGTGGGGCGTACAGTTCCACCCTGAAGTGTTCCACTCGGTCGACGGCACACAGATTCTCAAGAATTTTGTGGTTGATATTTGCGGTGGAAAGCAGGACTGGAGCGCAGCATCGTTCATAGAGAGCACGGTGGCGCAGCTAAAGGCGCAGCTTGGCAACGACAAAGTGGTGCTTGGACTTAGTGGCGGTGTGGATTCGTCGGTTGCAGCAGTGCTTCTTAACCGAGCAATCGGCAAGAACCTCACCTGCATTTTTGTAGACCACGGAATGCTTCGCAAAAACGAGTTCAAGAATGTGCTTCATGATTATGAGTGCCTTGGGCTAAACGTTATTGGCGTAGATGCGAGCGCAAAGTTCTTCAGCGAACTTGCCGGCGTTACCGAGCCTGAGCGCAAGCGTAAAATCATAGGCAAGGGATTCATCGACGTGTTTGATGCCGAGGCACATAAGATTGAGGATGTGAAGTGGCTTGCGCAAGGAACAATCTATCCCGACTGCATAGAGTCGCTTTCGATTACGGGAACTACCATAAAGAGCCATCACAATGTAGGTGGACTACCTGAGAAGATGAACCTGAAGCTCTGTGAGCCTTTGCGCCTGCTCTTCAAGGACGAGGTTCGCAGTGTGGGCCGTGAGCTTGGAATGCCGGAGCATCTAATCAAGCGTCACCCATTCCCGGGACCGGGCTTGGCTGTGCGTATCCTGGGTGACATTACACCCGAGAAGGTGCGAATCCTGCAGGATGCCGACGACATCTTCATTCAGGGACTGCGTGATTGGGGACTTTACGACCAGGTTTGGCAGGCAGGAGTTGTGCTTCTGCCAGTGCAGAGCGTTGGCGTGATGGGCGATGAGCGTACATACGAGCGGGCTGTGGCACTCCGTGCAGTGACGAGCACAGATGCAATGACCGCAGACTGGGCACATCTTCCCTACGACTTTATGGCAAAGGTGAGCAACGACATCATCAACAAGGTGAAGGGCGTGAACCGCGTTTGCTACGACATCAGTTCAAAGCCACCTGCAACTATCGAGTGGGAATAATTGGTAGTGGGAAATCGAGAAGTCTGCCCTAGACGGGCAATATCCTCAAAAAGCCCACAACTCAATCATTATAAAATATTTAGAGCCGCAAAGTGTCAGATTGTTGATGCACATGCGGCTTTATTGTTTTTAGTGATAATTTGGAAAACTGCCCCTAATTCCTGCCCCTGCATACCCCTACTTTGTGACACTATTTTACGGTCAAAAAGTTTAATCAATAATAGGTGTATCACATTATGGCAGTAAAGTTTACTTTTAATTTGAAAGAACCTCAAAGCGAGGAATCTTTGCTAATGCTAATTTGCAGATGGGACAGTCAGCCAATTAAGCTCAGTACAAGGCAAAGAGTATTTGTTGCGACTTGGAATAACAAGAAGCAGTTGTGTATAACGAGTAAAGAGTTGTTCCCTCCGAGGATAAATCGTCATAGTAAATCGGTTAATAGCTTTCTAGAGCGACTGTCTTCCAAGCTAATCGATTATTATAATGAAAATTATTTAAGTTCAACTTCTGTATTACAGGCAAAGAATTCAATTAAGAGTCTTATCGATAGTCTTGTAGAGAATGATAGGATAGAGGATGAGAAGAAGAAAGTTACTCCAATACATTTTTTTGAAGAATATATTGCGAAGAAACGTATAGACCCACATACAGGGAGGTACATTTCTGACCGAACCAAAGTTCATCAAAAAACTGTTATTCATCGTCTCAAAGCTTTCCTTGCAGACAACAATCTTCCAGATGACTTCTCTGTGTTTACTTCAAGCAAGTTTGACAGACTGTACACTGAGTGGTGCTACTCTGTCAAGAAGTACAGACAAAATACGGTTTATGCAACTTATGGAGTCCTCAAACCTTTCTTGAATGCTGCAAAGGAAGAAGGTATTGATGTTGGTGACAGCTATAAGAACCTAAAGGGTAAGTGTGTTGATGTGGATGCTATCTATTTGACAGAAGAAGAGATAGAACGAATATATAAACTCAACATTTCAAAACTTATGGATGAAGGAGAGATAGACAGAAAATCAACTATTGAACGAACAAGGGATTTGTTTATTATAGCATGTTGGACAGGTTTGCGACGTAGTGACATAAATCGTTTGGAGAAAGCGACATTCAACTTGAAAGATAAGACCATAACCACTACAGCAGAAAAGACAAAACGGCCTGTGATAATACCGATGCATCCTATGGTAATGGCGATCTGGAAGAAGTATAATGGCAGGTTCCCTCATTTAGGTGATAAGGGTAAGACTAATAATCATCTACGTGAGTGTGCTCGACATGCAGGCATTGATGATGAAGTAAGGATAGTGGAGAATCGAGCTGGAAAAGCTACTACTTTAATCTATCAAAAGTATCAGTTGGTAGGTATGCACACTGGTCGTAGAAGCTTTGCCACTAACATGTATAAGCGTAGATTCCCAACCATCGCAATTATGCGTCTAACAGGGCATACTACGGAAACTAACTTCCTTAAATATATAAAAGTTACGCCAGAGGAAAATGCTGCAATGATGGC
>CAMFSS010000171.1 GCA_945983195.1 uncultured Prevotellaceae bacterium
GTATGCTATAGTCAATAAGCGTGAACCGCATCAAGACGATGGGTTGCACAACTTAAACAAACAATGAATTTTTACAATTAAAACTTATAATTATGAACGTTAAACCATTATCCGACAGAGTTCTTATCGAACCAGCAGCCGCTGAGGAAGTAACCAGCGGTGGCATTATCATTCCCGATTCAGCTAAAGAGAAACCGCTCAAAGGCACTGTGAAAGCTGTAGGTAACGGCACAAAAGACGAAGCAATGGTTGTGAAGCCAGGCGACACTGTGCTTTATGGCAAGTATGCCGGCACCGAGCTTGAATTCGATGGTGTAAAATACCTCATGATGCGCCAATCAGATATTTTGGCTGTCGTTGAGTAATCACCACTCAAATCATTTTTTAGTTTAATCTTAAAAAACTCTTGAATTATGGCAAAAGAAATCAAATTCGATATCAAGGCTCGCGAAGAGCTTAAGAAAGGCGTTGACGCACTCAGCAACGCAGTGAAGGTGACACTTGGCCCGAAAGGTCGCAACGTAATCATAGAAAAGAAATTTGGAGCTCCACACATCACCAAGGACGGTGTTACAGTGGCAAAGGAAGTGGAGCTTGAGGATCAATTCCAGAATATGGGTGCACAGCTCGTTAAGGAAGTGGCATCAAAGACAGGCGACGATGCAGGTGATGGCACAACAACTGCAACCGTACTCGCACAGGCTATCGTCAACACCGGTTTGAAGAACGTTGCTGCCGGTGCCAACCCTATCGACATCAAGCGCGGTATCGACAAGGCTGTTGCCAAGGTGGTTGAAGCTATCAAGGCTCAGGCCGAAGAAGTGGGTGATGATTTCGAGAAAATCGAAAATGTTGCCCGTGTATCAGCCAACAACGATTCTGAAATCGGTCAGCTTATTGCCGAGGCAATGAAGAAGGTTAAGAAAGAGGGTGTAATCACAGTGGAAGAGGCAAAGGGAACCGACACAAGCGTTGACGTTGTGGAGGGTATGCAGTTCGATCGCGGCTACATTTCTCCTTACTTCGTAACCAACTCTGAGCGTATGGAGTGCGAAATGGATCACCCCTATATCCTGCTCTTCGACAAGAAGATCTCATCGCTTAAAGATATGCTTCCTATTCTCGAAGCTACAGCACAGAGCGGACGTCCGCTGCTCATTATTGCTGAAGACGTCGACAGCGAGGCTCTTGCAACACTCGTTGTGAACCGCCTGCGTGGCTCTCTTAAGGTTTGTGCTGTGAAGGCTCCTGGCTTCGGCGACCGCCGCAAGGAGATGCTTCAAGACATTGCAATCCTCACTCAAGGTGTTGTAATCTCTGAGGAAAAGGGCTTAAAGCTCGAAAGCGCAACTATCGACATGCTCGGAAGTGCCGAAAAGGTTACCGTCAACAAGGAGAATACTACCATTGTGAACGGAAACGGTGAGAAAGAGTGCATCGCTGAGCGCGTGGCTCAAATCAAGGCTCAAATCGAATCGACCAAGTCAAGCTACGACAAGGAGAAACTTCAAGAGCGTCTTGCAAAACTCGCAGGTGGAGTAGCCGTCCTCTACATTGGTGCACCATCTGAAGTGGAAATGAAGGAGAAGAAGGACCGTGTAGACGATGCATTGAGCGCAACTCGCGCAGCCGTTGCCGAGGGTATTGTTCCCGGAGGTGGTGTTGCCTACATTCGTGCCATCAAGAGCCTCGACGGTTTCAAGGGCGAGAATGAGGACGAGAACACAGGTATCGAAATCATTCGCCGTGCCATTGAGGAGCCTCTTCGCCAGATTGTGGCTAATGCAGGCCTTGAAGGTGCTGTTATCGTACAAAAGGTTAAGGACGGCGAGGGTGACTTCGGTTACAATGCACGTACCGACAAGTTTGAGAACCTCTTAAAGTCGGGTGTTATCGACCCTGCAAAGGTTACTCGCGTAGCACTTGAGAACGCTGCATCAATTGCCGGAATGTTCCTCACCACTGAGTGTGTGATAGCAGAGAAGAAGGAGGAGAATCCTGCTCCTGCAATGCCTAATCCCGGAATGGGTGGAATGGGCGGAATGATGTAATTCTGCAAGAGAGCACATCTACACATTATATGCAAATGGGCTGCACAATTGTGCAGCCCATTTTGTGTCATTAAGGAACAAATGTGATGTTCCAATTATCCATTACTTCACGAATTTTGCTGTAGCTGAAGTACCGTCGGTTGCGCTGACTCTCACTACATATACTCCCTTTGGAAGAGCTTCAAGCGACAAAGTTGCAGAGGTTGTCATAGGTGCTGCGCCAAGCACTACCATTCCTGCCACGCTGTAGACTTCAACATGAGCTATTGCACTTGGAGAATTTACGGTGAGTACACCACCGGCAGCTTTTAGCTTGATAGCACCGGACTTGGCTGCAATAGCATCAACACCAGTTATGTCGTCGAACGAGGCAGTGCGGATAGCAGAATTGTCGAACTTTGTGAACTCAAGCAAGTCAATGTTGATTTCGCCTTTCCATGCCTGCTGAGGAACATCTGGATTGCCATCAGTATTCTTGTGCTTGAAGAAGAAGCTGTCAAGTCGCCAATCGGCTGCAAGCACAGCAGTTCCGGTGAAGTGCTGATATTCATCGTTAAGCAGATCCCATGAAATCATGCTCCAGCCACGGAAGTCAACCGGCTTAAGGTTGTACTTGATGCCTCCGTTCTTATTGCCTGTGCGTACACGCAGAGCTGTGCTTATTGTGTTGTTCGAGCCGTCGCCATAGACCCAGAATGTAAGCACGCCATCGTTGGTAGCGCGAGTTATGCTTTGTGTTGAGTGATACTCGCGAATCTGCCAAGCCCCGCCACTGAATGATGGATCAAAGTCGTAGATAAGCTTAGTGCTCTTCTGATTGTCAAGACGCACACCTATGTTGCTCGACACAAAGAAGTTAGATTCTTGGGTAAGACCAGAGGTCGAACCAGAGCCATCAGGAGCCCAGAAACCCGATACGTCATCGAGAGGCAGAAGCACTTCAGTGCTGACAATGTCGCGATACTCCGACAGGAACTTAAAGCTGAATTCTTCAGTTTCATTGCCTGAAAGGTCGGGTATTCCACCTTCCACCGTAACAAGGAAGCATCTGTCGAGCGGCAGGTTTTCCTTCAGATAGTAATGGAGAACAGAAGCTTCATTGATGACAGTGTGGGTGAGTACTCCGTCATAGTAAGTGCCGTCGCTGTCGACCAGCTTGAGGCAATCACTGTGCTTGTCGGCATTCCAGTTGAGAATCTCATTGTATTCTACACGAATCACCGGACGCAGCGTGAAAGCCACTTCGCCATTGATTGCCGGGTCGGTCGATACCACATACGCCGGAGTAACATCAGGCTCAGCCATTGTGATTGTGAGAACATAGTTGTCGCCACCCTCACCGTCGCCATTTCCGTCGAAAGGCTGCTGTGTCTGTGAATTCTTTGCCACCTGTCCGTCAATGGTAATGTTGTAGGTTGCAAGCGGTGTGAGTTTTGAAATGTCGACACTAAGCGTATAGTCGTTAATCCATGAGATAGCCACCTCGCCGCCATTGTCGAGTGAGAACGCATCATCCACCGACTGCTTGGCCATCTTGCGCGAGAAAGTGAGCACGAGAGGATAGATTGGACTGACTGATGAAGGGTCTTCGATTGAGGTTGACGCTATCGTAGCAGGTGCATTTGAGGTCAAAGCAACATCAAGCCAAGTTACGCTTTCCTTCGATTCGCCTTGCGGATTTGATGCAACAGTGACAGTACGTGTCATTGTGTCGAATCCGGGAGCAGAGAATGTAACCTCCACGCTTTTTCCTGCCTCAAGATTCTCAAACAAATAGAAGCCATTGTGGATAAGGTCTTTATTTGAAGTGAGTGTCTTGAAAGTGCTCTCCCATGTATCTGTGGTGTAGGTAAGTCCTTCCACTTGCACTGTGACACCGTCAATTGGCACCTCATTCTCCGAGTTGGTGACAATGCCCACGAGGAATGTCTGCTCAGGATTCGTCATGCCGTGATATTTCAGTATCGACTGGAAAGCGGCAAAAGCCTCAAGCTTCTTGTAGTCCTTGTTGATATTGAGTTGCTGCTGTGAAGCAATTGTGTGATAGCCTCCTTCACTGAGCAGCGACGCCATATTGGTTCGACGGTTTACCGACAGATATGGATACCTGTTCGCATGCGATTCTGTACCACGGTCATAGAAGCAGCGGTCGTGCCAGTTTCCACGTGTGGTGATGCGCATCACTCCTGTGAGATTGGGATTAAGAATCTCACCGAATGCCTTACCGCCATTTGGAGTCTTTTCTATCTCTACACCATTTTCCTTCCAACCGCCAAACAAAGTTACAGTAGTATTCTGCGACGCAGCAGCATCAGAGTGAATAGAATAGAAGAAATCGGCACCCCAAGCATTTGCCATGTCTGAACGCTCTTCGAGCGAAACCTCTACAGTTTCGGTTTCGCGGCAAAGCATAAGGTTCTCAGCCGGCATATCGGTGTAATTAAACAAAAAGTCCTTAGTATAGAGAGCCACTCCAAGCACTTTTTCTGCCTCAGAATAGCCCCATAGGCCACGGTTTTCATGTAGAGAGTGTCCAGGGTCGAGAAACAGTTTGAAATCGCCCCAACCGGTTGATTTCTCAATCGCCATGGCACTTGGTGCAACAGCGGCACACACTGATGCAGCAAGCACGCTATTGAGCAGTATATTCTTGATTGTCTTCATAATCGTTTAGTATTTAAGAGTAATAACGTAAATTGCAGCATCGGCGGCATTCTCAAAAGCCACCTTCATGCCATCAGGAGAAACTGAAGGAGTGAGAGGAATTATATCTGTACCGCCGGCAAGCTGTACTGATGCCATAGTAGCCGTATTGACAGCCATAATGTACGACTCCGTAAAACGGTTGCCATCGTCCTTCACATCTGTGTAGACAATTGTCTTGCCATCGGGAAGCCACGCAGGATGCGAGCCTTTTGTGATGAAGCGAACATTCTCTCCGGCAACAGTACACGAATAGATGCCCTTACCCGGTATCTGGAAGGCAACCATCGAGCCATCGGCCGACAGCGCAGGGTTGATTACCATTTTGCCTTCAAACTGCTTCAGCCCGGCAATGCGCTTGGCAGCATTCGTCGTGTCATTCATCATAATGGTATATACATTCAATGCAGCGGCCAGTTTCACTGACTTTGTCCGAATATTCACAGCTTTTGAACCGTTCTGCTCCGACACAATCACATTCTCATTGTCCCACACTGGTGTGCCATTCAGCGCACGGGTCTTGGCTACGACTGTCTGCTCGCTGCCATCGGAAATATTCCACACTTTCACTTCGTGAAACACACGATTGTTCTCGGTAATGTTGGTTCTGCCCATAATCCGCGAGCCATCAGCACTCCACTGCATCTTGTAGCCGGCTCCTGAAAGATTTGTAACCGACGTAAGGGCTTTTCC
>CAMFSS010000172.1 GCA_945983195.1 uncultured Prevotellaceae bacterium
CCCGCCCAGCTACTGCCAAAGCCCAAACCAACCCACCCCACGACACTTCCACATCTTTTGGCCTCTCGGCGGCAGGAATTACCACCACATTCTCACCCACAAGGGTTGTTCCGTCGAAAGTGTAGGCGTTGTCGGCACCTTTGAGGACAATCTGCACCTTGCATTCGCCTCCGGCATTGTCGTTGAGGGTGTAATGAACGGTGATTTTAGAAGCATCGGGGCTGACATCAGCCTTCAGTCCGTAAGCGTAAGGATTGAGGGCGTTTGCTGCGCTCGGCATACCTAAAATGCACATCAGCGCCAATAATGCGCTCAGTAATCTTCGTTTCATGCTAATAATAGGTTTAGTTAATAATTAATTGGTTGATTTTAAGAAAAATAATTGCTTTAATAGATCTCTGGGGCAGGGTCGGCTCATAACGGGCAAATCTGCCGCACTAAATTGCCCAAAGTTACGAATAAATATTCAAAACAACAACACTTTGCCCCATTATTTTCACCACAAAAAATCCAATTCCATTCCAATAAGAAGTGCACACGTCCTGACCCGCTCTTTCCGCGTTTGTCAACTCCCCCCACATTCACTTTCGCACCCCATTCGGCATAACAAAAATGAAAAACGAGGTTTTTCTTTTTGATTCTGCCTCATTTGTTGTAACTTTGAATAAGTTACGGCTGCACTCGGGAAAAACATTCAAGCAAGCTTGTTGTTTTTCCACTCATTTGTTGTAACTTTGCAAATTGAATTGTAATTGAGAGTAATAATCACAAAAAAACGATATCGCAATGAATGAATTAGCTACCAAATACGACCCATCAGAGGTTGAAGACAAATGGTACAAATATTGGGAGGAGCACAATCTCTTCCGCTCGGTGCCTGATGCACGTGAGCCTTACACTATAGTGATTCCGCCGCCAAATGTGACCGGCGTGCTCCACATGGGGCACATGCTCAACAACACTATTCAGGATATTCTCATTCGCCGTGCTCGCCTTGAGGGCAAGAACGCTCTGTGGGTGCCCGGAACTGACCACGCTTCTATCGCTACTGAGGCTAAGGTGGTGAACCGCCTTGCCGAGCAGGGAATCAAGAAGCGCGACCTCTCGCGCGATGAGTTCTTGAAGTATGCCTGGGACTGGACACATGAGCATGGCGGCATAATCTTGAAGCAGCTTCGCCGCCTCGGCGCTTCGTGCGACTGGAGCCGCACGGCTTTCACAATGGACGAGAAACGTTCGGAAAGCGTGCTGAAGGTGTTCTGCGACCTCTACGACAAGGGCTTGATTTATCGCGGCCTGCGCATGGTCAACTGGGATCCGAAGGCGCAGACGGTGCTATCGACCGAGGAAGTTATCTATCGCGACGAGAAATCGAAGCTGTATCACCTGAAATACTACGTTGCCGATGCCGATGTGAATCCCGTGGTACCCACCGGCGAGGAGGGTGAAGTGCTGCACAAGGACGAGAAAGGATATTATGCCATCGTTGCAACTACACGCCCCGAGACCATCATGGGCGACACTGCAATGTGTATCAACCCTAAGGACGTGAAGAACCAGTGGCTGAAGGGGCACAAGGTGACGGTGCCGCTCGTTGGCCGCGTGGTGCCTGTGATTGAGGACCGCTACGTCGACATTGAGTTTGGTACGGGCTGCTTGAAGGTGACTCCGGCTCACGATGTTAACGACTATGCTCTCGGCAAGACCCACAATCTTGAGACTATCGACATTTTCAACCCCGACGGTACTCTCTCGGAGGCTGCCGGACTCTATGTGGGCATGGACCGCATGGAGGTGCGCAAGCAGATTGCCAAAGACCTCACCGATGCCGGACTGATGGATCACATCGAGGACTACGAGAACAAGGTGGGATACTCCGAGCGCAATCAGGACACTGCCGTGGAGCCTCGCCTCTGCAAGCAGTGGTTCCTCTCGATGAAGCACTTTGCCGACATTGCCCTTCCGCCGGTGCTCAATGGCGAAATCAAGTTCTATCCGAGCAAATATGTGACTACCTATCGCAACTGGCTGGAGAACATTCAGGATTGGTGCATCTCGCGCCAGCTTTGGTGGGGTCATCGCATTCCGGCATACTTCCTGCCCACTGCCGAGGGTGAGGAGGAGAAATTTGTAGTAGCTCTCACTGCCGAGGAGGCTCTTGAGAAGGCTCGCAAGATTGCCGGATTCGAGAACATCACTGCCGATCAGCTTACTCGCGATGAGGACGCTCTCGACACTTGGTTCTCGTCGTGGCTGTGGCCTGTTTCGCTCTTCGACGGCATCAACACTCCCGGCAACGAGGAGATCAAATACTACTATCCTACATGCGACCTCGTCACCGGTCCGGATATCATCTTCTTCTGGGTGGCTCGCATGATTATGGCTGGTGAGGAATATATGCACGATGTGCCTTTCCGCAACGTATATTTCACCGGTATTGTCCGCGATGAAATTGGCCGCAAGATGTCGAAGTCGCTCGGCAATTCGCCCGACCCGATTGAGCTTATCGAGAAGTATGGTGCCGACGGCGTGCGCATGGGTATGCTTCTTGCCGCTCCTGCCGGAAACGACATTCTCTTCAAGGAGGACCTTTGTGAACAGGGACGCAACTTCAACAACAAGATTTGGAATGCCTTCCGCCTCGTGAAAGGCTGGGAGGTTGCCGACATTGAGCAGCCCGAATATGCACGCGTGGCGGTGAAGTGGTTTGAGAGTACTCTCAATGCCACTCTTGCCGAGGTGAAAGACCTCTTTGGCAAGTTCCGTCTGTCGGAGGCTCTTATGGCTGTGTATAAGCTCTTCTGGGACGAGTTCTCATCGTGGTATCTCGAAATGGTGAAGCCGGCTTATCAGAAGCCTATCGACCGCACCACCTACGAGGCAACACTCACCTATTTCGATGCACTGCTGCGCCTGCTCCACCCGTTCATGCCATTCATCACCGAGGAGCTGTGGCAGCACATCAGTGAGCGTAAGGAGGGCGAAAGCATCATGCATGCCCTTATGCCCGAGGCTGGAACTGCCGATGAGGCTGTGCTCCGCGCAATGAGCGAGGCAAAGGAGATTGTGGCAGGTGTGCGCACTGTACGCTTGCAGAAGAATATCGCCAACAAGAACGCACTCGCGCTGCAAGTGATTGGCAAATTCGAGAATCCTTTCGGAGCAGTAGTGGCAAAGCTCGCCAATCTCGAATCAATCGACTGTGTGGAAGCAAAAGATGCTACTGCGGCTGCATTCCTTGTAGGAACCACTGAGTATGCTGTGCCTCTTGGCAACAACATCAATGTGGAGGAGGAGCTGAAGAAGCTCGAAGCCGACTTGAAGTATTACGAAGGCTTCAAGCTCTCAATCGAGAAAAAGCTCAGCAACGAACGTTTCGTGAGCAAGGCTCCCGAGGCTGTAGTGGCAGGCGAGCGCAAGAAGCTTGCTGATGCCGAGAGCAAAATTGCCACCCTCCGCGACAGCATTGCCGCCCTCAGCAAGTAACACATCATATTTTGCTATAGCACGATGGCGTATCCCACCCCAACAGGTCGGATACGCCATCGTCCTTTTTCCATCCCCCCAACACAAACTCACAGCGATTGATGATACGTCAACAGCCACTTCCAAGCCGGAGTGACGGATATATGATAACCGTCGTGTACTATGGTGCGTTCTTCATCTGTTGTGATAATGGTGAGTTTGTTGCAGCCGGTTGCAGCACTTGCCTCGGTCAATCCCTTTACTTCGCGTGACAATGTTTTGGCATCGGTTAGGCTCCACGACACTTGAAACAATTCAATGACACTGTCGTGACGTTGTAGCACGAAATCGCACTCTGCAATTCCGCTGTAGTACGACAGCTTGTCGCAAGGCAACAAATTGCGAGTCAGATGCAGCATTACCACATTTTCAAGGCTTTTCCCTAAATCATTGCTCTGAGGCAGCAACACTGCATTTCGCAAGCCATTATCGATGCAATAGTATTTCTGCAAAGAATTGTTCTCCTTTATAAGCGAGCGTGTGTACTTAGGCAAACGAATGAACATAAAAATATTACAAGCATAATCTGCCCAAAGATAAAGTTCGTTTTTGCTTATCTTCACTCCCTGCGATTTCAAGTCGTTGTAGATAGCATTAATCGACGTTGGTTTGGATAGATTGTCCATTATAAGCTTTATGAAATAGCGTAGCACACCGATGTTGGTCACCGAGTAGTGCTCGGCAAGGTCTTTCAGAATCATTGTGTCAAAATAGCTTTGCAGCATTTTGAATTGCTCGATTTGCGAAGTGGAAAGCACTATCTCTGGAAAGGCACTTGCACTATTGTATTCATTGTAGGCAACGCGTAGTCGGGCTATGTCTGATTCAAGCACGGGACTTGTGTTGATGCCCTTAAACCGACAATATTCGCTGAACGACAGAGGATATACCGGATATTCAAGAGGATAGCCACGAAGCGCGGATTTCAGCTCAGATGACAACATAGTTGCATTACTTCCGCACACATAAATATTCTTGCAATAGCTTTTATACACACGAAGTACGAAAAATTCCCAACCATCAATTAGCTGTATTTCATCAAAAAACATATAGACATCGCAGATCTTTATATCAGGGAACATTTCCATATAGGCTGCGATTACTATATCGAGATTGTCAGCCGAGAGGTTGCGTAAACGCTCATCGTCGAAACCAATCCACAAAATTCTGCGTCGGTCAATGCCATTATTCACCAGGCTGTTAATGGCAATTTCCATCATTGTGGATTTTCCACAACGCCTGACACCGGGTACAGTTATGATTTTTGCTATATTGATAGGCAATTCTTCATCGCGAGGGTACACTTTGAATGGTATTTCCTGCTGCTTCAGTGCAATAAGCGATTTTACTACATCTTTCGTCATAATCATTATATTCAATAGAGAATTATATATAATAATGGATTGCACCACTCTTAAAAAGCTGAGTGTTAGTTCCAATGGCAAAGTTACAAAAAAGTTTCCTAAAATAAAGGAAACTTTTTGCAAATATTTCATCGTAGAAAGGAAACTTTCTTTGATTCTTTCCTTGTAGAAAGGAAACTTTTGCCGCTATGTCTGTGTAAGATTGTCTGCATTTCACCCAAGGGCACTCCGAATCGGTGAGTACCTAATGTTTTGAGGCAAAAAAATGCTGCTTGTAGACTGCTGACTGACAAATGTTTATGATTTGTCATGAATGGCAGGGAGGAAAAATGTTGCGGAAAAGTTTGTCAGTTCGGGGAAAATGCGTACCTTTGCAGCCGGGTAAGTCCTACACGACCAGCTCCCTGTCAACTCCCCCAGGTCTTGACCGAAGCAAGGGTAGCAGGTTGTAGCGGTGCGATGTAGCAAGCTTGCCCATCTGCCTCTTTAGCTCAGTTGGCCAGAGCACGTGATTTGTAATCTCGGGGT
>CAMFSS010000173.1 GCA_945983195.1 uncultured Prevotellaceae bacterium
GGTGCATTCTTCTCGTATGCCTTCTTGAGCACATTGCCGGTGAAGTTCTGTGTGCCGTAGTAGAAATCATGGATATTGAAAATGTCATATCCGAATGCTCCGCGGAAGAACAGACTCAAGTCAATATTCTTGTAGCGGAAATTGTGAGTCATCGAACCGGTAAACTTGGGAAGTCCGTTGCCAACCACTTGGCGGTCGTCGTCACTTGCCTGTGCTGCCTTGATGATGTCACCGTCGCGGTCATACACAAGCCATTCGCCATTCTTGTCGACTCCGGCAAATTTCCACATGTAGAAGTTGCCGATTCTCTCACCTTTCTCTATGCGCTGCAAGTTGTAGAATGGGTATGGGTCTTCCGTACCGCACACGTTGTAGTAATCCTGACCGACGTATTTTGAATTGCTGAAGTCGAGGAATTTGTTGTCCATTGTCGAACCCACTACGTTCACGCTGTATTCAAAGTCTTTCGACTTCACGGCGTCCCAAGTGATGTCAAACTCGAAGCCTGTGTTCGACATTGTTCCCACATTCACAAACGTCTCATCGTGGAGGAACGGCGGCACCGATACCTTGTAGTTTCCAAGCAAATCCTGCTGGCGGCGGTTGAAATAGTTCAATGAACCGTAGATGCGGTTGTTGAGCAGTGCGAAGTCAATACCTACGTTCCAGTTTTTACCCTTCTCCCACTTCAGGTCGGGATTCACGTTCTTTGCAGGTCCCCACACCTGGAAGTATTGTCCATTGTAAGAGTAGTAGCCGAAACCTGTCATGGTGTTGAGCGAGTTGTAGCTGCCGAAATCCTGGTTACCGGTCACACCGAAGTCACCGCGAATCTTCAAGTCGCTAAGCCAGCTCTTTGTTCCTTCCATGAAGCTCTCTTCCGAGATGCGCCAACCTGCCGAAACTGCCGGGAAGTTACCCCACTTGTTGTTTGCTCCAAATTTCGAAGAACCTTCATGACGCAGCGATGCTGTGAAAAGGTATTTGCCCTGATAATCATAGCTTACGCGACCAAAGAAGGCTATCAGCTTGGCATCGTTCATATAGGTGCCCATTCCCACTTCTCCTTCCTCTTTGGCATATTCGCCCGAACCGAGGTTGTTGTATCCAAGTCCATCATTTGAGAAGTCCTTGTTGCTTGCATTGAGTCCTGAGTATTTGAAATACTGGTAAGAATAACCTGCCATTACTTTAAGGAAGTGATTGCCGAAGTTGGTCTTATAGTTGGCAATCCACTCCAAGCTCTGTGAACGCTCTTTCGAGTAGTCGCGGCTGGCCTCGCCCTCGCGTCCGTTGTTTATGGCTTGTGTGCTTGTCGACGGACGGAACCAACCGTTGAAGTTGTCATACTGGTGGTCGGCAAATGTCAATTGCGTAGTCAGAGAGTGGTTTGAACCCTTGTCCTTAAGCAGAAGGGGGAACAGATTCAGTTTCACAGTTGCGTCCCAGTCGAGGAGTTTTGTTTCACCGTCGCTTTGCTCTATGGTGTTTGCCTCTACGGGGTTGTAGCTTACCACCTGTCCCTGGAAGTTATAGTATTTCGACGGGTCAGTGGGATCCTTAATAGGAGTTGTTGGATTTGCTTCAAGAGCGTTTCTGAATGTATTCCAGTCTGAGTTTTTGCGGTATGCAATACGTGGTGCCACGTTTAATCCAAATGTAAAGAGTCCGCTCTTTGTTGTGTGGTTTATCGAGGCGCGTGCTCCATATTCTTCACGACCCGAACGGCGGTCAATACCTTTTGCATCTCTGTAGTCGGCACTTACGCGGTAATTTGTCTTCTCGTTGCCTCCGCTGAGTGTCAGGGTGTGCTTGTGTGAGAATCCGGTGCGGGTTACTGCCTTCCACCAGTCATCGTTACCGCCGAGGTCAACTCCTACACCGCCCGAGCCGAGGCGAAGCTCGCGATACTCATCAGCAGTGAGCATGTCAAGCTCCTTTTGTGCAAGGTCAATCGAAATTGAACCATTGTAGGAGGTGTGTACCTGTCCGTCTTTGCTGCCTTTTTTGGTAGTAATAAGAATTACGCCATTCGATCCGCGAGTTCCATAGATTGCCGACGCAGCACCGTCCTTCAGTATATCGAAGCTCGCAATGTCGTTCGAGTTGATATTCGTAAGATTTCCACCGGGAACACCGTCAATCACAATGAGCGGGCCAAGACCTGCCGAGCGCGACGATACGCCGCGAATCTGAATGCTTGCCTGATTGTTAGGGTCACCGGCTCCGGTATTCGTAATCGAAACACCCGACACCTTTCCCTGAATCATCATTGAAGGGTCAATTGTGCTGACGCTCAAAAAGTCCTTGTCTGAAATGTGCGAGATTGCCGAAGTCAGCTCCTTCTTGTCCATCGTACCGTAACCGATTACTACTACTTCGTCGAGGACTTCGCTATCCTCTTTTAGGGTTACTTGAATGTTGGTCTGACCATTTACTGCCACATCGGCAGTCTTGTAGCCGATTGAGCTGATGGTGATAGTTGCTTTCGAGTCTACACCGATAAGCTGGAAATTTCCGTCAATGTCGCTCACCGTACCCTTTTGAGTACCTTTCACCATCACTGTTGCTCCAATTATGGGTTCATTGTCTTTTGCATCGACAACTCTACCCTTTACATTTATATTCTGTGCTGCCATAGGCAATGCTGCCCAAAGAGTGCAGAACATAAACAATAGGAAATGAAATCTTCTGATTTTACTTCTCATAGTTTTTTGTTACTTTTAAGTTAGTAATTAGGTTGTTTGTTTGAGGCAAAATTAATACCTCATCAGCCCAATTCAAAACGATAAAGTAACAATTAACGTAATTTATTTCATTTAAGACTGATATTCAAGGTATTAGAAAGCATTTAAGGTAGAAAAATTAAGGTGTTTTATAGCTTCGGAATCTGCATTATGCAACTCTCGAAATCCTCTTTTTTCACCAGTGAACGCGACTTCACTTTTGCCTTGTACACATAGACCGTGTTGAGCGAAAGGTTCAGGTAATTTGCCACTATCACCGAGTCTTTGATGCCAAGTCGCATCAGTGCAAATATGCGCACCTCTGTGGGAAGCGTTCCGTCAGTTGCCACTGCCACTTGATGCTCAGTGGGGAAAAGTTTGTTATATTCTTCAATAAAATTCGGGAACAGTTTGAGGAAAGTGGAATCGAATGCCGACGAAAGCCGCTCTCGTTCCTGCTTCACTCCCACATCGTGTATCAAGGTCGACAAATCTCCATATTGTTTTGCCTTTATCTTCTGCGACATGCTTTTGCACTTCTCCTCCACGTGGTTCACGAAAGCTGTATCGCTGTAGAGCGACTGTATCACATAAGAATCCTTGATTTCATTTGCCTCTTTCAGCTTTGTGTTCACTGCCGACAGTTCACAGTTTGCCTTGTCAAGTTCCAGCACTTTCTTCTCAATCTCTGTCCGGGCAAGGTGCAGTGCCTTGTTTTTGCGGTGTAGACCCATGATAAGCACCATCAGGAAAATGAGGGATATGATTACCACACTTATCACGGCTATGTAGATTATGCGTTGCTCCTTCACCTTGTTGAAGCGCATACCCTCAATCAATTGAAGCGTCGAACTGATCTCCATTATCCTTGTTCGTGCATTGTAGAATTCGGCATCAGCCTGAGCAAGATGTATGTAGCGGACTGCACGGTCAAAGTCGCCTCGGTCAAGCATAAATCCGGCAAGTCGCTTGGAGGCTGCCGTTTCATGTGTATTTGAGCGTATATCCATGATTGCCGAAAGTGCCATGTAGTAAATGCTTGCATCTATATCGCCCTTCTTCTCATATAGCTCCGAGAGGATAAAATCCTGAACAGCCAAGTCACTGTCTGAGAATCTGAACCGTTCAAGTGTAGCCCTGCGGAAATTAATCATCGAGTCCAGCGAAATGTCCATCACATTTATTCCGGTCAGTCTAAGGGTGATGGTGTCACAATTTTGCTGCGCCATGTTTAACTCGTTGACTACGGCCTCGCGTCGTTTTGCATCATACATTTCACCAAGTTGCCCTATCCCTTTTCCAAAAAATCCCATGTTTTGATAAAGCAATACGCAACGGCTGTAGAATTCCTGCAACGCTACTGTCGATAATGATTCTGTGTCGAAGTTTTTCATGATTTCCCATGCCTCAACAAAAAATCCTGCCGAGATTTGGCAAAACATCAAGTTGCACTTGGAGTGTGCCACTGCCTCGCGGTCTTCCATTTGGTTTGCATACTCAAGCATTCGGGTTGCATAGGTGTATGTCGAATCAAACTGGTATTTCTTGTATTCCTCGTAGAGCTGGCTGCACATCTCATAGTTCTGCCTGATATTATGGCTGTCATGGCGTATTTGCTGCTTTAGCGAATCAAGTCGGTGCTCTTTCTCTGCCCTATATATGTCTATGCGCAATATCTCATCATCGAGCACCTGCAAGATTGAATCCACATCGACGCTTCTTGCGTGTCCCGGCAAAACCGCTATGCCGAAGAGCATCACAAAAAATATTGTAATATGACGACAAAACATCATTCGGTTAGTATTATGAATCTTTGTTTAGGTATTAAATCTGTCAAATTTCAGCAAACGCATTTTTGGTTATGCTAACTTTAGACATGCACAAAATTAGTATTTTTCCATAATTCCTCCAAATTTTTCACACACCAAAATCTTTTTTTGTTTTCAATGGAATTATTCCGGCGATAATGCGTAAATTTGCATTTCGAAATGAATTTTTGTAATGGATTTCAAGCTCTATTCCGATTATCAGCCCACAGGCGACCAGCCTAATGCCATTCGTGAGTTGTCTGATGGCATTCTCAACGGTGTTCCCTATCAGACTCTGCTCGGTGTTACCGGCTCGGGAAAGACGTTCACCATGGCTAATGTTATCGCAAAGGTGAACCGCCCTACTCTTATTCTCTCTCACAACAAGACTCTTGCTGCGCAGCTATATTCGGAATTCAAGGGTTTCTTCCCCGATAATTGCGTTCACTATTTCGTTTCCTACTACGACTACTACCAGCCCGAGGCTTATATCCCTTCCTCCGACAAATACATCGAGAAGGACCTTATGATTAACGAAGAAATCGACCGTATGCGCCTTGCCACTATCACCGATATGCTTTCGGGACGGCGCGACATTGTGGTCGTTTCTTCCGTATCGTGCCTCTACGGTATGGGAAATCCCGAAGACTATGGCGACAATGTGGCTACTATTGCCGTAGGGCAGAATATCGGTCGCGACAAGTTCCTGCGCACACTTGTCGATGCTCTTTATTCCCGCAATGAGATAAAACTTGAGCGCGGTAATTTCCGTGTCAAAGGCGATACTGTCGATGTCTATCTCGCCTACGAGGAAATTATGATACGCGATATTATCTCGGGGAAAGAGATTGAGTCAAAACAGAATCTCAACCCTATAA
>CAMFSS010000174.1 GCA_945983195.1 uncultured Prevotellaceae bacterium
TTTGAAATCTGGGTCGACGACACATACTCCACTTTGCGGCTCTGCTGCATCGTGAGATAGGACAGATACCACGGCAGACGGCTAATCGTAGGCTCCGGCAGAATAATCTTCGCAATGTTCTTGTTGTCAATCATCGTTCACAGCTTAAAAACGTAAATTTTTTTATTGAAAACGCCACACAATCAGGCACTACAAAATCCGGTTTGTGTAGTTTCTGCAAATTTACACATAATCCTTGAATTACAGCACCACTGCAACAAAAATTATTTCACGAACAAGTCATCACCCACCACCTCACTGTCGACAATGCTCCTATACCCTCCATCAACCACACCGTATGTGGTAACAAACGTGGAATAAAGCGATTTATTCGTCTTTGTCTTCTCTCTGAAAAGCTGTATACGATTGCGCAGCTTGTCCTCATACTCACCACTGACCGAAAACCTGCCAACCGAGAACTTCATTTCACACAAGTTGATGCAGTGGTCGCTACGGTCAATTACGAGGTCAATTTGCGCACCACGGTCAGTGATAGACCCATTGCGGGGCACATAACGCCACGACGATGCACTCGTAGAGATTCCGGCAATGCCAAGTTTCATCTTTATCTGTCTCAAGTGAAGCAGACAAACCAGTTCGAATGCCACTCCCTGCCACGACTCCACCGAGCGTGAATTGTAGTTGTGAAGCCACCACTCCTCATCTTTCGAATCAACCCCATTAATGAATTTGAAATAAAAGAGAGTGTAGAAGTCGACAAGGCGGTAGATGGTGCCGCGCAATTTGTTGCCGAATTGTGAATAGGAAACCACAAAATCACAACGCTCAAGATTGCGCACAATCGTAGTCAGTTTGCCGCCCTCTATTCCCGTAGCTTTGCTGATTTCACTGAACGTCATGCCCTCTCGCTGTCTGAAGAGCTGCTCAACCACGCGCAAATACTTGTCTGATGAATTGAAAATCGCCGAATACAGCTCATAAAATTCAGTGGTAAGCTCACTGTTCTTCCTGAAAAACAGATGATTGATATTTTCAATAAGAGTCTTGTCCGGGTCGAGAAGGCTAAGATAAAACGGTATGCCACCCATCACCATGTACAACTGCAATATCTGATAACGGTCCCACTTGATTCTGCGGCTTTGCAGATACTCCTCGGTTTCATGCAGAGTGAATGGTCGCACATAGATGTTATTGGTGATGCGGGCATGAAGCCCACCCGGATTTTCCACCAGTTTATCCATCATCCACGACGATGCCGAACCGCTTGCCACAAGCATTATGTCGCTGCGGCGTGCACCCCAAGCATTCCAGAACGTTTCAAGTGCCTCCACAAATTCCGACTGTGGCGTGTCAATCCACGGCATTTCATCTATGAACACCACCTTCTTCCGGTCGGTCGGTAGCGACTCGAGATACTCCTCAAGGCTGTCGAATGCGTCCCACCAATCGCGGAATTTTGGCTGTTTCGCCAGACCTGCCGACTTCTTCAGTGCCTTGGCAAAGCCACGAAGCTGCTTGTCTTTAGTCAGGCGGTTGCCGCCAACAAATGAAAAATCATAGCTGCCATTGAAGAAACTATCAACAAGGAAAGTTTTCCCCACACGGCGGCGCCCATACACTATCACAAACTCTGAGCGATTGGAATCAAGACACCTTTTAAGCTCAGCCATTTCCTGCTCACGACCCACAAGCTTCTGCATATTCATTCCTCCTGTTTTGTTTCTGCAAATATAGTGCTTTTTTCGAAAAAGTTGGAGCTTTTTGGACTTTATCTCACTTTTTTTGCCACTTATAGTCCAAAAAACTCCAACTTTTCGCCACACCCCACCACAACCGCCCGGCATCACACCTCATCGCAAGTCGGTAATAAAAATGCACAGATGCCATTTTCCTGACATCCGTGCATCACGTTTTTTTGGGATAATCGTATCAGTATTTACACTATCAAATCTTAGATATTGTCCATGAGGTTAATATTCTTAGTAGTAGTCTACCGCAAAAGCGGACTAATTAAATATAAGGCGGAGTGGTCTATACACACTCTCCCAACCACCACCACTATACGAAAATGTTTTTGAGTCTATTTCTGCATAATATGTATCATAATTCCAACTCCCGCTCACCTTGTAAGCATACCGTTCAGAAGTCCAATATTCAGAATTACTGAAAAAAATAGAGTTTCCATTAGTTGCTGTTGCAATGTAACCACTCACACCGTCAACTGTAGTGCTTGTTATTGTGCAATTATTGAAAAGTTCACTCCATTGTTCTCGCGTTGGGATGCACCAATTTGGTCCCCATGTAGAGTTAAATGTCATTGAATAACAATAACAATCATATTTGGGACCTGCAACATACGGTGAAGCTGTAGCATAATCACAACTTGCCCACTTTACACTTAGCCCTAAATCCACTGGTTCAGGAGCATCAGTCGTTGTTCCGATAGCCGGATTCTTTTCGTCACCCCAATTTGCAATTTCAGAAGAAATTGAAATATTGTTGACATCAAGTGCCAATTTAATCACATAGTTGTAAATTTTATTACATTGCCATGAATCTCCTAAATACAGAGTCTTACTGACGGTTTTCTCTCCACCTTCTGCCAATGTGTGCGTATATTTAATTTCAATACAAGCATTGGTGCTTCCTGTCAATGATTGAGGTATGGCAAGTATTTCACCCATCAGCAATTCATCTGTACTTAGAGCCTTTGCCTCGTCGGTGGTTTGAAGCAAGTAAATATTTCCCTTTGTTGAACTTTCATTCCAACTTCCGGAATTAAGATTGTCTGCTACGGTGAATGTTCCCGACTGAGAAATTCCAGCAAGTGTCATTGAATTCAGTTTCGCTGAGATACCGGGATAATCAGTGCTCAGCTTTATTTTTATTCTCACTTTGCTCAGCATGTGCTCGAATTTCAGCGGAACAGAACCACTTGTAGCCTCAAAGGCTGCATCGGCTTCACTGCCGTTGATTGCTGTTCCGTTTCTGTCGCTGATTTTGGCATCTTTCACCGTACACCACATTGGATCGACCTGATTCTCCAAATCTGAGCTTGTAGTAAAACTGTAAGTCAGCCCTGTGGCTGATGCTGTTTCGCTTCTTGGATAGAAAGCGACAAACGAGACATGCTCATTTTCATCGGTAGGCCATGCTGAAATAGGAGAATAAGTCCAGCCGCCTTCGCCCTTGGTTACGGCAATATTGTTCATAAAATTTGTAGTGAAAGCATTGGCATAGTCGCCTGTTGTACGACATGCATACAATCCAATCACATCTCCATCTTCGAAAGTGGACTTTCCCACAGCACGCGAAACGTCTTCAATATAGGCGCCAAAGTCAATCGTCTGGTCGCCTACTGTCTTGCTAACATCATCATCTGTCGAGCACGATGCCACCAAAAGCGCAACAAGCCCTATTGGTAAATAATGGTCTATTCTCATAATTTTTTTACAAGTTTGTTTTTTAGAGTCCGGCTATACAGGCACAGCCGGACCCATTGGTTGTTACATAACTGAAATTCCTCCGCTCACTGATTCGCCCCAGTCGCTGACATCAGCATCAAACGTAATCATGTCGAGAGTGATATTGAAAATGTAGTTATATATTTTGTCCTGCTCCCAAGTGTTACCGTCCTTCAGCACCGAAGTGGCAAGATTGAAAGTTCTCTCCTCATTAACCACCTTCGAAGGATTTGTGTAGTTTACAGTGTATTTGATTGTCACCGTCGAAGGATTCTCGGCTGAAGTGCTAAGCACCTGAGGCACCATAAGCAGTGATGTGCCGAATGTTCTTGTATATGTGTCGATGACAGTGGTAGTACCGCCGCTCAATGGAATATAACTGCAATTTTGCTCACCAGACATTACCCAACTTCCTTTTCCAAGCATATCCGACAGAGAGTATTTTCCACTGCCATAGAGGTTCTTCACTTCAATGTCGGTAATGGTGATTGTAGCACCACTGTAGTAGGTGGCTGCTTTTGCACTGAAAACCACCTTCGATAGTGCATGGCGGAAGTGCAGCACTACATCGTTGAGCGGTGATGTGGCAGGCGATTCAAGAATGCCGTTCTGATGGCTTCCGTTGCGGTCATTGCGGTGAGCATCAGTGATGGTGCTCCACATCAAATCCTGCTGGGCTGTTGCATTTGCATTTACTGAAAAGTCGAAAGTGCAAATTCCCTCACTGATACTTGGTGCAATGTTGGGATACGACGCTACAAAGGATATGCGGTCGTTAGCGTTCATAGGCCAAAACTTCGAGTTGACGTAGGTCCAGCCGGTGCTTGTCTTCGTAAGCTCCTCATTCTGCATGAAGTTGTTGGTAAACTGCTGTCCCACAGTAGAGCCACTGTACTGGAATGCATTGATGCAGAGAACATCGTTAAGGGTGAAAGTGCTCTTGTCGAGTGCTTTCGAGTTCATGTCAACATAGGTGGAGAACGTCAGTTTGTCGCCATTTTCAATTGCATTGACATTCTCATTGTCAGATGCGCAGGAGCACATCATAGCCGCAACGCATGCGGTCAAAAGAAAGATTTTTTCCATCTGTAATTGTTGTTAAATTATGTAATCTGTTATTGCAAGTCAATGTTTACTTCATCGCCCCAAGAATCAATGACGGCATCAAAACCACCCGATGTGCTCACCTCATCAATTTCGATGTAATCAATGTAGACGTGTATGCCTTCAGGCGGTATGTTACCCTCCTCAAGAGCCAGCCTGTCGACAATCTGGTCAGTAACATCATATTTGAATTTCCCCATTGCAATAGAATTGTTCCTCAATAGGAATGCAAATTCTATTTCATACATTCTTGTCAGCGGATTCTCAAGCAGGAACATTGTGGTACTTCCATAAAGTCCTTCTGAATTGATTGAAACCGGGAAAAGTCGGTTGCACTCCACCTCGATTGATTTTCCCGATGAAAGTGTGATTCCTCCTGCCGCCGAATTTATGCCGCAATCAGCTTTGGTGATGTATTGGATCCCTTTCACTTTGGCATGCACAAACAACTTGAGAGTTTTAAGTATCGGACGCACTATTATAGTCCTGTCGCCATCATTGGGCACAACTTTAAGGTTCTCTATTTGTGCCACATAAAAGACATCAGGCTCAGCCACATTCACTCTGGAGGATGCGCGACTTGCCAAAGGCTGACGGTCATAATTGTCGAGATAAGCTTCAGCCGCCGAGTAATCATCTAATCCTCTGTAAAGGATATTGTAGGTGTAATCATTGAAGATGATTACATTGTATCTTCCCACGGGAAGTGACACTGTGCCGCCATCGTATTGCAACTGATGATGAATCGGTGTGCCTGAGTAGTCGTAGCTTTCACTGTTATCGTCTTCGATGGGATAGAAGTAGAGATTCATACCCGGCGGAATGTCAATGTAGCTGC
>CAMFSS010000175.1 GCA_945983195.1 uncultured Prevotellaceae bacterium
ACTCCAAAATTCTGGGCCCGAGCAGTCTCGCCAATACTGAACACATATATTTCGCGGGCGTCGAGCGGGTGCTTCGAAGTGGCATTGAATGTGAAGTCGCTTGACGTTGATGGGTAGCTGGCGTTGCGTATCTGTCGCTCCACGGCAAGGCACATATTGTAGGTGACATTGACCGGGAAGATGTGGTGCAGCACATCAAATCCGCGCGTAAACAGCGCACAGCAAGCCATCAGCACAAGCCCGGAGGCTATTCCTACGAAAGAGTGGCGGCGCTGGCGTTTGCGGAACTCCGTGCCGAGAGTCTTTTTGTTGAGCAGAGAGCGAATTGCAAGAAAGATGGTTGCACCGTAGATTATGAATACCGTTGCTACGCCAGGAATGAGATTGCCAAGCAGTTCATTGATTTCGGTTGAGTTGGTAGTGAGCACATTAAGAAACATGTCGACAGCAATCACTTGCTCTCCGAAAAGGTAAAGAAGGACAATCTGGAATGCATCGTAGAAAATGAACAGGAACAGAATCCAGAACATTTTTCCGGGTTTGCGTGTGAGTGTAAAAAGGCACCAGAACACCGAAAATGGCAACACGATGTTGCACACTTTGGTGAGTATGGGCATGCGCTCTGTGAAAAAGAGTACAAAATTAGGCAATGAGATTGACAGAATGAATATCCAAAAGATAATCTGTTGGTTATTTATCCATAAAAAGACCTTATTGAATTTTTTCATCTGATACTTTTAATAAATTATGTGTGTTTACATTCTGAATCCGCGCAAGAATTCCTCGGTAGTCATACGCCGCTTGCCGGCAATCTGAATTGAAGTGATTTCAATCCACCTACTGTCGCCGCAGGCGATTTTCATACGTTTTCCATCGGTTGCGACAGTACCTGGTGTAACGGTGCTATCGGCCGATATGATGCGTGGCAGTGCGTCGTCGCTTGGTAATGCTGTGGCGAAAATCTTGGCGTGGTGCAGCTTCCCAGTAGCGTCTGCTATCTCAGTCCAGGCTGCCGGATAGGGAGACAAACCGCGAATTTGATTGTAGATGCTTCGGGAGTCGCGTGACCATACGATATGGCAAGTGTCGGTGAAGATTTTCGGTGCCGGAGTTGCTTCTACGCCTTTATTGCAAAGTTCGTCTTGCGGAATTGGGCGCACGTCGTCACGCAAAATTGCGTCGACTGTTTCAATCACCATATCTGCACCCATCATCATCAGCCTATCATAGACGATACCCACATTGTCGGTTTCGGCAATGGGAATGCTACGTTGCTGAATAATGTCGCCGGTGTCTATTTCATGCTTCAGGAAGAATGTGGTCACTCCTGTTTCGGTGTCACCGTTCATCACCGCCCAATTAATTGGTGCTGCACCTCGATACTTTGGCAACAATGATGCATGGAGATTGAATGTTCCGAGAGGAGGCATAGCCCACACCACTTCAGGCATCATGCGGAAAGCAATCACTATCTGAAGGTCGGCGTTCAGCTCACGAAGCTGTTCAACGAATGAAGGGTCTTTGAGCTTTTCGGGTTGCATCAGATTGAGGTTGTGCTCTACGGCATAGAGCTTTACTGCCGATTGCACCACTTTGTTGCCACGCCCGCCCACTTTATCGGGCATGGTAACAACACCCACAACATTGTAACCTCCTTTGACCAATCGGTCGAGGCTCTCAACTGCAAATTCGGGGGTTCCGAAAAAAACTATCCTTAAATCTTTTTTGTCTCTTGTCATTGTATCTGATATAAAAAAGTGTGTTAGTATTAAGTCAACCTGTAAGGCCTGGTTGTTGTTCTGTTTAGCTATATCGTTATGCTTAAAAGAGGCTTTCAGTGTTTTATCCTAATCGTCGGTGTAGTGCTTGAGCACACGGCGGTAGGAGTTGAAAATCTTTGATTTTGATACGAATCCCACATATTTCCCTTTCTCCACCACAGGGAGATTCCAGGCATTTGTGTCGTCGAAGAGCTTCATCACCTTGTCCATCGACTCCCCTACTTCTATTTTTGCCGGAACCATTGCCATGAATTTGCTTACACGCATCTTGCGGTAAAGGTCGGGGCGGAACATGATGTTGCGGATATCGTCGAGCAGAACGATTCCGAGGAGCTGCCCTTTGTCGTCGGTTACGGGGAAGAGGTTGCGGTTGGAGCGTGAAATGACACCAACCATCTCTTTCAGCGTCATGTCGGGGTGAACTTCGATGAAGTCTTTTTCGATTACGCTGTCCATTTTGAGCAGCGTGAGCACAGTCTTGTCCTTTTCATGTGTCAGTAGCTCACCTCTCTGTGCCAGACGCATTGTGTAGATGCTCCATGGCAAGAACAGGCGAATAGTGCCGTAGGAGATTGTGGAAACGATGAGGAGCGGAAGGAACAGTTCGTAGCCACCCGTCATTTCGGCGGTCAGGAAGATTGCCATCAGCGGTGCGTGCATTACAGCCGACATCACTCCAGCCATTCCCATCAAGGCAAAATTCTTGGTCGACAGTTCACCGTCGCACAGCCCAAGCGTGTTGATTAGAATTGCGAAGAAGAATCCGGCCATGCAGCCCACCAACAGTGATGGCGCGAATGTTCCACCCACACCGCCGCTGCCGTTGGTGGCACTGGTTGCAAACACCTTGGCGAGTATAATCATGCCGATGAAGAGGATTACCATCCACACGTCATGCCTATAGTCGTAGAAGAGGCTGCCGTCGAATATTTGGGAGAACTGTCCGTTGAGCAGCAAATTGATTGGCCCGTAGCCTTCACCGTAGAGCGGTGGAAACAGGAAGATGAGCGAGCTCAGGATTACTGAACCGAAGATAAACTTCAGCCACGGATTCTTCAATTTGCCGAAGGTGCGTTCCATCATGTTCATTACTTTTGTGAAATAGAGTGATACGAATCCGCAGAACACACCCAGCATAATCACGTAGGGAATGCGCGATGTGACAAAAGGCTCACTCTGTGAGAAGAAGAACTCAACATCATAGCCTGTAAACACGTATGCTACAGTGGCTCCGGTGATTGAGGCTATCATCAGTGGCATTACTGATGCCGCAGTGAGGTCGAGCATCAGAACCTCAATTGTGAAAAGCATTCCTGCTATCGGAGCTTTGAAGATTCCGGCAATACCGGCAGCGGCTCCACACCCCACAAGCAGCATGAGAATGCGTGGCGAAAGGCGGAAAGCACCGCCGAGATTAGAACCTATTGCAGCTCCGGTAAATACAATTGGGCCTTCGGCTCCAACCGAACCTCCGAATCCGATTGTCACCGAGCTGGCAACGAGTGATGTCCACATGTTGTGTACTTTCAGTCGGCTCTTTTTTTGAGATATGGCATAGAGCACACGCGTTACACCGTGTGAGATGTTGTCGCGCACCACATAGCGCACGAAAAGGCTGACTATGAGTATGCCAACAATCGGGAATATAAGATAGGAATAGTTGCCCTGGGTGATTGAAACGTGAGCAGTGAGCAGTGATGCTATCTCTGATATAATGAGCTTGAGCAAAAGAGCTGCAAATCCCGAAAGAATTCCCACAATGAGTGCCAGAATAAGCACAAAGTTGCGCTCAGTGATGTGCTTTTCGCGCCACTGTAGCATCTTCATGTAGTGTCCTCTTATTTTGTCACTTTCAGTTATGTCTTTTTGCATACGTGTTCAAATTTCTGTTTACTTGTATTAAATACCCTTGCCGGTAAGAACTGTTTCTACCGTATATACCATGATTTTAAGGTCGTTGAGAAGCGACATATTTTCAAGATATATAAGGTCATACTTCATTCGCTCAACCATTTCATCTACGCTGCCGGCATATCCGAATTTTACCATACCCATTGATGTGATGCCGGGTCGAACCTGATGAAGTAGCGTATAGAATGGTGCATGTTGGGTGATTTGGTCGATAAAGTATCTTCGCTCAGGACGCGGTCCCACTATCGACATATCGCCTTTAAGTACATTCCAGAATTGTGGCAACTCATCAATTCGGTATTTACGCATGAAGCGGCCGAATGGCGTTATGCGCTCATCCTTGCTGCTTGAGAGTCGTGGTATTCCGTCGTGTTCGGCGTCAACATTCATAGTGCGGAACTTATAGATGGTAAAAGGGCGGTTGTGCAGCCCGATTCTCGTCTGTCGGTAGATAATCGGTCCTTTTGATTCACGCTTGATGCGGATCGCCACATAGACGAATAGTGGTGAAAGCACTACCAGTGCCAAAACTGACAGCATACAGTCGGCAACGCGCTTTATGGTGCTTGCACTGTGCCCCATGCAACTGCCTGAAATGTCGACCAATGGCTCTCCGTGGTAATCGCTGAGGCGCACACGCGACGCAAGTATATTGTATATGTCGGGCTTGATTTTTATCGGCAGATTAAGTGGGAACAAAGTGTTGACTGTTTCGAGAATAGCTTTGGCATTGTGCTTGGCAGGAATTATGATAAACTCGTTTACAGCCAGTGTGTTGCATACATCACCAATTTTGTCGATGCTATATGCTTCTTCTTTGAGATTGGCACATTCGTGCTCACCGTTGATTCTCACATAGCCGACAACTTTGTAGCCAAGATGCTTGTTTTTGCCTGCAAGGTCTTTGCCGAAGGCCGCCGCCTTCTCGCTTGTGCCTATAATCAGCACGTTGGTTAGCAGTTTGCCTATTCTTATCTTGTGTGCAGATTGGTTGGTGAAATAAATACGCACCATATAGACAACTGCAAAAGATATGAACCAGAATACTATGATATGCTCATAGTTGTAGGCACGCTCACTGACCATATCATTGATTATTGCCACGAAGAAAACAATGAGTGCTGATACAAGCGATGTTATGAGTGTTGTTACGAGTTCTTGTAGACGCGATTTGCGGATTACTTCAATGTAGTAGCCCGAAAGGTAGTAGACGCCCATCATGGCAATCGGGAAAAGAATCTGCCCCATCACCACACTGTAGTCGGTGAGGAAAGACTCAAGTGTGGCGAAGCCCTGCATGGTTGCAATACGGTCGTTCCACAAAGTGTAACGCGCAATGTTATACAACAGCACGGCAATATTCGACGATATGAAATCGCCGACAACGTATTTTATTCTTTGTAGTTGAGTGCTTGTCACGTTATTGCCATTAAGTTGCTGGAATTTGGGCTATTTTCGCAGAATCTTGAAAGTACCGTCGGACGAAAGCTTAATTATGCTCGATGGCTTAACAGCTGTGGTATCGTCTTGCCTGAATGTCACCACATAGTCGACACCGCGCTTAATTTCGTCGCTGATGTCGGCAAATGTCGGTGCAGATGGCTGTCCGCTGATATTGGCTGATGTCGACACGATAGGTCGTCCAAAGCGTTGGCACAACTGCTTTGAGAAATCTTCGCGAGTGATGCGTATGCCGATACTGCGGTTATCACCC
>CAMFSS010000176.1 GCA_945983195.1 uncultured Prevotellaceae bacterium
GTCTATTTTTTACTTGCGAATTTATTGCGAGTCATGTCTTGTCAAAGTCGATTCCGTGCCTTGCCAAAATGTGCCGCAAACGCCATATTTCTTCGCGGGAAGCCATCAAATCGCGCTGAAGAGATTCCGCCTTTTCTTGTGCGATCTCGACTTTGTTCTCCAGATGTTCGATGCGTTTCCGCTGGCTGCTGACCAGATCGGTAAGCATATCCTTGATCAATGGAATTTCTTTTGTATCGTCCGGCCTGACTGTCAGGGAATCCTTTATTTCTTTCAGGATTTCCGGAAGTGACAGCGAACTGTAGTCATTGAATCTGTTGCCCCCTATGAATGACTTCTGTATATTCTTCAAATTTGGCAAAGCGGGTATATCTATCGTATATTCTTCGGGATTCTTTATATCGAAATAGTCTAATATCTTCTGCCTCTTGTCATCGGGCAGTGGACTGCGACCGCTCTCGATGTTTGAAAGGAAACTCTGGGTTATGTTAAGCATATCGGCTATTGCTTTTTGGGTAACATTCCTCTCCTTTCTGATCCGTAGAATATCCAGTATCTTCATAACTATTTTGTAAATTATTATGTAAATATTTTGTTATATTATTTGCAGATTTTAATACTATGCCTTATATTTGCAGTGAAACCATTAAATTTAGGCGATTCAATAAATATTCTTATTGACAAAGTTACTATTTTTATTGGATATAACAAAATAATCACAAACATATTTACGCAATTCTTTATGCAACAAGATTTAACATTCAAAGAAATTTACCTGAAAGCCAAGGACAAGCCTTCTCCGGGACAGGCATTCATCAATGAGATCAGCAATATCACAATGCGCCGCCCTTCAACGGTGAGAATGTGGCTTAACGGTACGCAATCTCCCGACCCACTTGCCAAGAAGCAGATTTCTGAACACCTTCACATAAGTGTCGAAACCCTTTTTCCACCGAAAAATCCCTGATTATGGTTGCAAGTGTTATTCCGAATGTGGCTCCTGCCGGACGCTACAGTATTGACGAGACGTGTAATGTACTAAACATCCACAGGTGCACGCTGCGACGCTACACCTATTCGGGTAAAATCAAATGCGGTTACAGGCGTGAGAGCGGACGTAAATTCTATCTCGGGAGTGAAATAATCCGTTTCTGGAAAGCCCATTATTGATTAATCTGAGAAATCATGCGGGAGGAGATGCCGGATTGTAGCCCTACTGGGGTGTATTGTGTGAAGCGGACGTGCGCTGCACTTGATGTGAGCAGGGTGACGCTGGCCAAGTACAGGCTGCGCGGCTACATTAAGCCGCTCAACGCCAATGTGTCGCGCTACAAGTATTCGGGGCAGTCAATTATCGACTGCTGGAAGCTTGTTTCGCGGCTTTAATGTAATGTAGAAATTTTCAATTATCATGATAAGCAGGAAAACCATTGATATGGTCAAGGAGCTGCCTGCCGAGGAGGTTATTGGCAGATATGTGAAGCTGGAAAGGCGGGGCGGGGCCCGTTCCACGAAGACAGGACTCCGTCGCTGTCGGTAAAGGCGGCGGAAAACTACTGGCATTGCTTCAGCTGCGGCCGTGGCGGCGATGCTATTGCCTTTGTCAAGGAGCATCTCGGCGTTGATTTCCAGCAGGCAGTGGGGGAGATTGCGGCCGCGAATGGCATTACGGTGGAATATGAAGCCACCGGTGATACTGATTCCGATGAAGCCAGGCGCAAGGAGTCGCTGTATATAATAATGAAGATCGTGCAGGACTTCTTCGCAGCCCGGATTTCCACCGACAGTAAAGAGGTTGCCGCGGCACGGGAATATGCATATGGCAGATGGGGAGAGTCTTTCTGCCGCAAGTCGGGAATCGGCTACGCTCCAGGGAATACGTGGTCTCTGGCTGAATATTGCCGGGAGAAGTGCATCGACACGGAACTTCTGCTTCATCTTGGGGTGCTGCTGAAGAACGATACCGGCAGACTCTATCCAATGTTGCACGGAAGGGTAACAATCCCCATCCTTGACCGGGCCGGCAGGGTCATTGGCTTCACAGCACGTAATCCGGATGACAGCAAGCCCAAATACCTTAATCTCCGCAATTCCGACATTTTTACCAAAAGCCGGGTTCTGTTCGGCATTAATGCCGCAGCACGGGAGGCAAAGGCGAGCGGCTTCGTGATTGCGGTGGAAGGCGCTCCTGATGTGCTAAGGCTCCAGTCGGTCGGGCTTATGAACTGCGTGGCTGCCCTCGGCACAGCGTGGAGCGACAGCCATTTTGAGGCTTTAGCCAAATTGACAAGGGCAATATGCTTTATCCCTGATACTGACCTGCCGGCGGAAGACGAGCCTTTCGGGGCAGGATTCAAGGCTGTCATGCACAACGGTGCAGAGGCGATGAGAAGGGGCTTCGATGTAACCGTGAGGGAACTGCCTCCGGGCGATAAGGATGGGCACTGCACAAAGAACGACCCTGACAGCCACATAAAGACTAAGGAGGACTTCTACTGCCTTGTGGAGAAGCACTTCGTGGTGTGGCTGGCTGAGAAACGGTTCATGTATGCAAGGACAATGGCCGACGAGAAATCGGCTGTAGCCGAGATTGCCGGTCTTATGGCACTGTCTGATGACGGTATTGCGGCTGACGGCTGCATCACGAAGCTCTCTGCCATATACGGGGATCCGGGAATGTGGACTTCTGCCCTGTCGCGGGCCAAGGCTGATACTCAATCTGCGGAAAATGGCAGGAACACGCCGGGACGCCCCACCATGACCGGACTGATGAAGAAGCACAACTTATTCGTCAAGGACAATATGTACTATTTAGCCGGGGGCGACCAGCCTCTGAGACTTTCCAATTTCATAATGGAACCGATGTACCACATCAAGGACGCGAGGAACGGCACCCGCATTTTCCGCCTCATAAATGAATACGGGAACAGCGAGGTGGTGGAGTTTCGCGAGGCGGAACTTGTGTCGATAACGACTTTCCAGCAGAAACTCGGCAGCATCGGGTGCTATATCTGGAAAGGAAGGATCGACAAGCTCAATTCGGTGAAGGAGCTTCTATACTCCATGACCGACACCGCCGAGTATGTGGGACAGATGGGCTGGAACGCGGAGCACGGCTTCTATGCTTTCGGGAACGGCATACTGAAGGACGGCAGCTTCCTTGCTGTCGATGACATGGGGATAGTGAGGACCGACGACCGCCACAAGTATTATCTTCCGGCTACATCGCGCATGTACCGCCACAACCCCACGGCATACCAGTTTGAGCGTATGTTTCTACACGAGAACCGCAGCAGCATATCGCTGCACGACTTCTCGCAGAGGGTGATTGACGTGTTCGGCAACAATGGCAAGATAGGGATATGCTTTCTTCTCGCTTCGCTTTTCAGGGACCTGGTCTATCCCATAAAGAACTGTTTCCCCATTCTAAACCTTTTCGGGCTGAAGGGCACAGGCAAGACCTCGCTCGCCACTACCCTGCAGTCGTTCTTCATACACGGCTATGACCCTCCGAGCATCAGCAACTCCTCTATCCCGTCGATGAACGACCGTGTATCGCAAGTGACGAACGCAATGGTGGTGCTCGACGAGTACAAGAACGACCTTGACGAGCGCAAGATCGCCTATCTGAAAGCGCTTTGGGGCGGTACAGGGCAGGTGAAGAAGAATGTGAACGGCGACGGAAAGACCGGGAACACGATAGTGACGGCTGCCGTCTGCATGTGCGGGCAGGATCTACCTACACGCGACATTGCCCTTTACAGCCGTGTGATTCACCTGACGTTCACCAGGCCGTCATTCTCCAACGAGGAACGCCGGAGGTTCGATGACCTGAAGGAGATGAGCAACCTCGGCAACACGCACCTCGCCATTGAGGTGCTTAACCGCCGCTGGGCGATGGAGAAGAGATACCGCCCTACCCACTCCCTCGTCAGGAAAGAGCTGGCAATGGCTCTGTGTGATGAAGAGATTGAGGACCGTATTCTCGACAACTGGGTGGTGCCGCTGGCGGCTTTCCGCACTCTTGAGCCTGAACTTGACCTTCCGATGACCTACCATGACCTTTTCAGCATTACGGTGGACGGTATCCGCTACCAGAACGAGGGCTGCCGGAAGAGTACCGAGATGGCTGAGTTCTGGGAGATTATCGACTCGCTGCATTCCCAGGGGCGCATAATCGACAAGGCGCATTTCAACATCAAGTACCTTGCCTCATTCCGTGCGATAAACAGTGCCGAGGCAATGGAATTCGGGAAGGCCAAGCCCATACTGTTTCTCAACACTGCGGCTGTTTCCTCGATATATGCAAGCCGTGTTATTGGCGGTGGTAGCAGCCGCAGCAACTGGGCTACCGTGATGACCTATCTGAAAGTACAGCCCTCTTATCTCGGGCTGAAACAGGACCGCTTCAACCTGCTTCTGCCAAACGGCAGTTTCGACTACACGATTGAGGGGAATGTAAGGAAGATAAAGGTGAACCGCCCGAAGGCTCTTTGCTTTGACTACACGATGCTGAAGGATAAATATTCCATTAACCTTGAATCTATGGTAGAGGCTGAAAATGAGGATAATACACCCTACCCCTAAAGATGACAAAATAGTTTATTAGTTGTTCCTGTTTCCGGGCTGCCGATGTATGTGCCGCCCGGGATTTTTTTTGCCGGTGCATTGTCACGCAAAATAACGGCATGTGCGCAATGACACCGTTGACAATGTGGACAAGGCTGTTATACAATGTGTTATGTGAATTGTCCGCGTTGACAAACGTTGACAAAGGTTGACAAAACCGTAGTTGGCGCTTAGCCCCGTAGCCAAGTGTTGACACTCTTATAATAAATTAGTTTTATAATAAAAAAGATATATTATTGATAATCAGCAGCCCTTCCGCAGGCTTATCGTGCCTGGCAACGTGTCAACCGGTGGCTCCACCTGAATGTGTGTGTCCTTTAAGAATCATTCCTGTACTTGGAAGTGTTCTGTGATGGATGTTTCGCTTAGTTTCGCCTTCTTTACCATACTTTACCGACCCACTATTGTAGGATTACACAATGGGGGCTAAATTTGCAGTAGTCAAAAGATGAATGGATTTTTGAAGAATTAAAGTTAATACACTTGGAATGGATATCAATGCTCTATCTTGGATTTAATGACTGTGATAAAACGCTTGATTTAAACAACATTAATAGCACTCGAAATGATGCCGCTTGTCCGGGAGGATGGGTGGCGTTTTTTTTGTTGCCCGGTGCTTCGGGCAGGGGGTGTGATTTCGGTGGGCAAAGTTAATTCGGATTGTCTGCGTCATGGTACGCCTGCCGGCTAATG
>CAMFSS010000177.1 GCA_945983195.1 uncultured Prevotellaceae bacterium
GCCCCCAAGACGAGTACTCTAAACCGGACAGAGCTACATCCCGAGTTGCTTCTCTAAAGCGAGTGCAAAGTTAATGGCTTTTTCCGCAATATCCAAATTTTTTCACTCATTTTTTGCCAAAAATTTGCCTTTATTATGCGCAAAAATCAATTGCAAGGATTAACCCGCTTATTTACACCGAATTATAGATTTCTGTTTTATTCTGCCACCCCTACTTCTCGAATTGCGACTTTTCCGGAAAATATTCGCTCAAGAAAGCCTTGGCATACTCACGGTCATCGTCATTACTGAATTGTGAGTCATTCATGCAAAAAAGAATAGGCTTATATTTCAATAACTTCTTATAGAGTTCACGTTTGTGGATTGGTAATCGGAATGAAGTACGCTGTGTCACATAGCGCAAATGTCCACAATTTGTCGCCAAAGCCATATAAGGGTAAATGTGGCGGTGTATATCATTTTCAGAACGCATATGATTACGCAAAGTTGCTTTAAGTTCCTCATCGAATAATTGTCGAGTAAAAACATATCCACTCTTTATAAATGCGTCAATGTTGTGATGATTTCTGCCCGAATAATACTTTCCAAACTTCTTTTCTATTAATAGAGCAGAATTGTGTATTATTCTTGCATAAGAGTTTATTGTTTGACCAAGCACATTAAGCTTAAACCACACAAAATACTTTCTGCAAAATTTGTAATTCAGCCTAATGATTGGAAAATTATCTTTGCAAAAAAATGTTTCAGGCGTAACAGGTTGGTTGATAAACGTATCGTCGTTTCCATAGATAAAGTATTCCGAGAGTCCGGGAATCTTGTGAAATTGATGCTCTAACGCCGTAGAATTGAAACAAGGCAAACTTTCTGGAGGCATTATCTCTGTATGATCTACTATCCTAATCCTTGGATTTGTTGTATCAAGCCATTTTGGAACCTGATTGTCTGTAACAATGAAAATCTTTCTTATCCATGGCGCATATTTCTCAACAGAACGAAGACTGTACTTAAGCTCGTCATTGTCTGCATATCGACCTTTGCAATTCTCTAATTCATCTGTCGGTTTTCCGATGCAGGCATTCCGCTTCTCAACCCACTTAGGGTCGCTTCCATCTACCCATAAGTAGACCATATCTATATCCATATTGCTAACTTAATTATTGATTGATTATTTGTTTAATTTCTGGGTAACGTTCTATTATAGCATTAAATGCCGTTGCATTTCTGTCAATACCATTCTTAAAGTTGGTCGTTTTAAGCGACAATTCTTTGGGTTTGTGCAATCCACGAGGCTTATTGCGGCCGAATGGCACGGGTATCGTCGGATAGCCATTTACTACCGCTGCTGCCCAAAACCATATATCATCACAGCTCGGTGCCACCTTCGTAAACAGCTCCACATCAAGCATATCCTTTCGCAATGAATGAGGCGGATAAAGCACTCCTCCCACACCTGTCTGTAGATTGGCAAAATCGTTGTGGATTCTCTTGAATACAAAATCATACCAACGATACTTTTTCCATTTACGGTAAGGCTTACCAGGTGCAATGCGCTTTGCGAGATGAGCAAACACAGCGTGCGGCAGTTGCGAATGAAGATTCAATAAGTCACGGAGCATGTGGCGGTGATACAACACATCGTCATCTACAGTCACAATTATTGCATCAGGAAAATCAATCAATGCAGGAATGAGCTTGCGATATGAGCGTATATCCCTTGCATAATCCCTTATCTCGAAGATTGCACTGCTATCCGAGAGATGTTTCAATTCTTCTGGAATGCCGGCATCTCCGAATTGTGAGAATGTCAAATACAGCACTAGTTTGTCGGGAAGAACCGACCCTTTAAGTATCGAGCGTATTGCATTTATTGCAAATGGAATAGCTTGTGGAAACGATGTCATCGAAACCACTATTTCTTGCTTTTCTGATTTTGATATAGTCATTGTTTCTTTATTAGCTCTTTTATTTCCGGATAAGTTTCCATAATTGCATTGAAGGCCAATGTGTTTCGGTCGACCCCACCTTTATAGTTGATTGTCATCAACGATATGCCCTTTGGCTTACCAAGCTCCCGTGGCTTGCTGTATCCAAAGGGTACTGGTATAACTTCTACGCCATTAAGTACGGTAGCAGCCCAAAACCAAAAATCATCGCACCTTGGTGCTATCTTGGTAAACAGCTCCGCATCAAGCATATCCTTACGTAATGAATGAGGTGGATAAAGCACACCACCAACACCCGTCTGGAGATTGGCAAAGCCTCTGTGTATTCTTCTAAACAAAAAATGATACCAACGATATTTTGTCCATCTATCATAAGGTATGCCCGGCTTAATATGTCGGACGCGATGAGCCCACACCGCATGTGGATTTTTTGCATGCATGGCCAATAGATCGCGGAGCATATTGGGGTGATAGTCTATATCATCGTCAACTGTAACAATTATAGCTTCCGGGAACTCTGCAAGAGCAGGAATAAGCTTTAGGTATGAGCGTAGGTCACGGTCATAGTTTCTAATTTCAAATATCTTATTTTCCTCACTTAGACGTAAAAGTTCATCAGGAATGCCGGCTTCGCCAAATTGAGAAAACACCAAATATAAGATTAGCCTATCTGGGAGCAAAGAGCCATTCAATATTGAACGTATTGCCCCCACTGCATAGGGAATAGCCTGGGGGAAAGAAGTCATTGACACTATCACTTCTCTGCCATTCGTCATATTTGCTTTTGTCATCATCTTCTTTTATTATATATATATCAAACGCTCATTTTGACTTCGACATATCGCTATCATCAATCTTCAATGTCATTCAAGTCATACTGTTCGAAGTAACTTACATCTCTAATTGAATTTGTCCGCGCACGTCCGCGTGCCCGCTTCGCAAGAAACTCCTCGTATGATTTTATGGCGTAATGATTGATTCTAATCACTTCCTGCTGAGGTTTCCTGTCGCCAAAGTGTGTCTTTATGACTTTGCCGCTGGGGTCAACTGCTTCGCCTGAGATACGCGCGGCTTCATGGCACCCAATCATACAACACACTTGTCGTAGGTCAACTATGCTTTTCACATGAGTGTTAAGCTTATGTTCGGGTAGGGAGTGCTTGCGGAACCTCTGCATAACGCCTCCTTCAGTTTTTGTCCTTGCTCCCGAGCTTCCATAAACAAGCCAGTTGATTTCAACAACGGCATTGCCCTCCATGCGGTGTAAAAATTGAGTTATCGATTGGTATTTGATACGCACAATGATTTCGTCAAGGGCGATAACTGCCAACCATCGTGCATAAAAACGATGACGCTCAAAGCAATCGTCATAGGCTGCAAGCTGTCGGCGACGGCCAGGGAAATAATGATACTCCACAACCCCCGATTCAACGTATGGCGCGAGTATCTCACGGGTGCCGTCGGTGCTCTCATTGTCGTAGATATAGAACTTCTCCACTCCCTGCTTCATGTGCCACTCTATCCACTCCTTGAAGTACGGGCCTTCATTTTTAGCTATGGCACACACTGCCAGATAGCATTCAGGCTCAGTGTGATTCTCCTTTATGCGGCGTTTCAGCTTCCAGGCATTGATGATGCCATATCTAAGAATTCCCCTCCACCGGTTTCGGGTGTGCTTGTGGGGAATCACTCCTGCTATTATTTCGGCAAGTACCTTGTTCATATCACTGAATTTCAAAGCTCGATTTCTCAGGAAGAATCGACTGGAATGCGTTTCTTATGTTATCAATCACCATGTCGTAATTGCGTATATGCACATTGTCGTTTAGGCATATAAGCGTGTATGATTGCTCCCTTATAGCCTTCACTGCCTGCTTGGGGCGTACCATAAGCGGAAACATCTTTGTGTCCTTATAGGTGTTGAAAGGCTCAAAATTGCCCTTGCAGATTTGCCATGTGCGGAAACGCTCCGGCGTATAATCAGTTACCAATCTGAATTTTTTGGCTGATGTCTCTGCCAGTTCCTACCCGGCAGCAGCCCACACCTCATCAAATGTCGATTTCAAATAGGGCTGGGCATTGTGTGGCGTGCGTAATGTTATAAACCGATCATAGTATTTCAGAATATAATTCCACCTCGCCTTTGCTCCATAACTCTTGTTGAACCACTTGTCGTGCCATTGCCCGACGACCACTTTCTTGTCGAAATGGCGATTGATGATTCTTATGTTGTTCTTAATTCTTTTATACCATTGCGACCACGAAGGGTTATAGTCGAATACGGCTATGTCGCATGGAAGTCCGTTCTTGAAGAACCGTTCTTCAGCAACATTGTTGATGATGTAAAAGTCGTCGTTGAAATACACGAAATGCTCACTCAAGCCAGGTATCTTGTGCATATAGCGTTCAATTACCACCGAATTGAAGGTAGGCAGATATTGCGCAGGAATAAAGTCTTCATGTCGCACAATGTTAATCTTTGGATTGCTCACATCGAGCCATTCAGGCTTCTGCCCATAGGTGATGAAGTGAATCTTGCGCACCCATGGCGCAAATTTCTCAACACCCCTGAACCAGTATCTGAGGAAACCATTGTCACGAAACCGGGCTTCCGACACTCCGTTCTTTTCATTTTGCTTGTTGTTGCTGTATTTTGCGAATTCGTTTTGCCACTTTGGGTCGTTCATGTCGACCCATGTTATTACAAAATCAATATCCATGTCATCTTCAAGAATTGGTGTTAGAATTGTTCAGTTATCACTCTTCTCGGCATATTTGAAACGGTTGTGCGTCCAAAGGTAAAATTCAGGACGCTCCTTAATCTCACTTTCAAGCCGCTCAAAATAGAGCCTCGTCAGCTCAAAGTCGGGCAACGACTTTGGATTGTCATGCAGCGACGACAATCGGCATTCATAATACCCCCTTTTCAAGCGCGTCAATGCTAAAAACACGGCCTCATAACCGTAGTGCTTCGTCACTTTCTCTGAGCCTGTCAACACCGGCACCGAATGATTGAGGAAATTCACGAAGTGCTTCGCCACCCTGCGTCGAGGCGATTGGTCGGCAATGTAGCCTATTATGTACGGTCGTTCCTCCTTCTCGGCATTGGCTACAAATCTCACAGTCTCACGCATCTCAACCGACACGTTGCCAAAACGTCCACGTATCTCTCGCATAAGTCTGTCCATAGCCTTGTCGCGCAGTTTATGATAAATCTGCGATTTCACTGCATCCTTGTGCAGCTTCAATCCCAATAGCGACACCCACTCCCAGTTCCCGTCATGTCCCAAAACGAGCGCCACCGCCCTGCCCTCTCCCAGCAGTCGGATGACAAAGTCCACCACGCCACCCGG
>CAMFSS010000178.1 GCA_945983195.1 uncultured Prevotellaceae bacterium
GCTTGGTAATACACAAGTAGAGCCATTGGTGAGGTGATTTCGGGCATCAGTTCGCGGCAGCGGTCGCGCCACTGCTGTGCCGCTGACTTCTCGCTGCTGCGGTCGGCGCAGAGCATGGCGTAGGCGGCAGCGCGGAAAGCAGCCTCCTTGTTGTCGGCTTTCAGAGCGTTGCTGTAAGCCTTGTCCTGATACTGCATCGCCACATCGAGCTTACCGCAGCCGGTTAGCACCGAGCCGGCAACGCCGAAGATGGTGCTGCGCAGGTCGATGTCTTCGCTGCGCTCAACCCACTTTCCGGCAAATTCGGCATTTCGGGCAGCCTCGTCCTTGTTTTGCATGTCGAGGTTGAGCACGGCAAGATTTATGTAGAGCGAGGCAATCTCGTCGATGGCATCTTGGTCGGGATTCTCGCGGAAAGCGCCCGAAGTGACAATCTCCAGACCGCGGTTGTAGGCATCGAGAGCATCGTTGATTCTGCCCAATGAACGCAGATACACCCCTTGTGCCGAGTAGGCAGCCACCTTGTAGGTGGGATTGCCGCTCTCAGTGGCAAGAGCGATGGTGCGCTCGCCCACAATGGCAGCCGAGTCGGTGCGGCCTATGCTGTGCAGGCTGTCGGCAACCTCAAAGCTTTTCATCAATTCACTGTCGGGAGCCTCATTTGCCCACATGGCGCAGCACATCATCACTGCCATAAAAAAAGAAATCACCTGCTTCATCGTATACTGAGTTAGCTAATCGTTAGTTTTGCAAAAGTAGTAAAAAAACGGAAACAGACAACCTCAGCCGTACATTGATTAGCACATTTCATGCGTAGACCATCCCTGCCACCCTCAGCTTTTACCCCAAAAACACCCAACGAAATGCCTCAAAAACACCCAACGAAATGCCTCAAAAACACCCAACGGATTTGCGTAATTGCAAAATAATCACTATCTTCGCATCGGAAAATAAAAAGCATAAAAAGATGGAGTATTTAAGACGTACAGCCGATGAATTATTGAAACTTCAATTGGCATCTTCGGGAGCGGTGTTGATTGAAGGCCCTAAATGGTGTGGCAAAACTACAACAGCCGAGCAGCAGGCGAACAGCATTATTCGTTTGCAAGACCCCGATATGCGTGATAAATATCAGGCGACTGCCGCGGTTAAGCCGTCGCTTCTTCTTGCCGGCGATACACCTCGCCTGATTGATGAGTGGCAGGAGGCCCCCGTGTTGTGGGATTCGGTCAGAACAATGGTGGATATGCGCAATGAGTTTGGGCAGTTTATTATGACAGGTTCAAATTCTATTGCACCCTATAAAAAGAAAGAGCATATACGCCATTCAGGCAGTGGGCGAATTGCTCGAATGCAGATGCTGCCTATGAGCCTTTATGAGTCGAAGGAGTCAAATGGAAAGATTTCATTGAGGGATCTGTTTGATACGCCCGACGCGGATATCGACGGCATCACGTCTGATATGTCAATTGAACAATTGATTTTTGCTGCATGTAGGGGTGGCTGGCCGGCATCGCTCAATGCGAGATTTCCCAAGGCAATGCTTCAGATAGCAAAAAACTATGTTCGCTCCGTGTGTGATACCGATATTTCCACCATCGACGGCATCGCCCGAAATGAAGCAGTGGCAAAAGCCATACTGCAAAGCTATGCACGAAACATTTCCACATTGGCAAAAAAGAGTGTTGTTTACAAAGACGTGAATCAGCATCTTGAAGGAGTCAGCGAAACCACATTCGATAGTTATTTAGATGCTCTACGAAGATTATTTGTCATACAAGACGTGGAGGCGTGGAGTCCGGCAATACGTTCTGCCACATCAATCCGCCGTGGATTAAAGCGGGAGTTTGTCGACCCGTCGATTGCTGTTGCCGCGTTAGGCTTGTCGCCCGAATCGCTTTGCACCGACCTGAAAACATTCGGGTTCATATTCGAATGTATGGCTATCCGTGACTTGAAGGCTTATTCTCAATCGCTGGGAGGCTCCATATCATATTATCACGACCGTTATGACCTTGAAGCCGATGCTGTGCTTCATCTTGATGATGGGCGTTTTGCTCTTATTGAATTCAAATTGGGCTATCGTGAGATTGACGATGGTGCAGAGCATTTGAAAGAGATCAAGCGATTGGTGCATGAGCATAATCTGACCGAAAAACAAATAAAGCTTCGTGAGCCTGATTTGCTGTTGGTAATCACAGGTGGAGATATGGCATACACTCGCCCCGATGGAGTAAAAGTAGTTCCCCTAGCTTGCATGAAGGACTAAGTGAAACGGGGCGGTGCATAAAATGTGATAAATTGTTGCATTTTTGTGATTTTTGGTATATATTTGCGGCGAAAAAAAGCAGATAATGTACCAATCCGTAATTTTTTACGCTTCAGTGTAAAGTCTGTGTAGAATTATTAATTAAAATCATTTTGTTATGAAAAAGTTTTACGTTTTTCTGATGGCTTTTGCCATTGCGTTTGGAGCATCGGCTAATCTCGATGCAGTGAAACAGAACAATCGAGTAAAGAAATTGGCCAAATCAGCGGTCAACATGAAACGTGCGGAAATCAAGAGTGCGTCTTCAGCCGATGGCTTGCTTTACGACAAGCCCGAGGGTGAATACAGCGTCTTCAAGCGTGACGGACAGTCGCTGATGTGGGATTGGGGAGAACTCTATCTCATGAATCAGGACGGATTCTACGCCGAGGTGGTGATGGCTGCTGATGGCGTGGTGTGGATGCGCAACGTTATCACCTACGTCAACAATGACGCATGGATTAAGGGCACTCTGAGCGACGACGGCACTAAGATTTTTGTTGCTCCCGGAACTGCCATTGCACACGATTCTTGGAATGATGCCTACTTGCTTCTCTATCCTGCAAAAATCGACATTGAAGGTGCCGGCGACAATGCGCTTGCTGCCGTGGTTATCGACACGGAGATTGATGCAATTACGTTCTCTATCGACGGCGACAAAATCACACTCGACAACACAGTGGCTGAGCAGACCGGTATCGCTGCATTTTACGATGAGGAGCATGCCAACGAGTGGGCTGGATATATGGATATGGTTACTGAGTATTCAAAACTCGACATGGAGGTCGCAACTCCATCGGCATCGGCTGAGAAGCAGGCTGCTGCGATTGTCTATACCAACCCCGACTATAACGAAATCGACCTCACCGACCAATTTGGAATGCTTGGCGAGATTTGCGTTGAAGGCAACGAAGTGTTTGTGAAAGGATTCGTTGGCGACTGCGATATTTGGATTAAGGGCACCGTCGACGGCGATAAGGTGACATTTGCAAACGCTTCTCTTGTGGGCGTGAAGAGCGCATATCTTGTGTACCTTACCGGTGCTTCTCACGAAACTATTACCAATGATTGGGGCTTCAGCTACACACAATTTACGGCTACCGGGGAGGATATAACATACGACTTCGATGCCGAGACGTTAAGCCTCACCAATCCGTCGGGCGATCTACTGATAACGGTTGAGCCAAATGCCACTTCAGCACTTTTCTCCTACATTGCGCCCACGGTGAAGTTGTACAACGATGAGGCCCGCACCCCAATGGCACCGAAGTTAACCGATGTCAGCTTCTATGATTGGGGTGAGCCTGCTTATTACGGCATTGCACTGCGCACGGCGACATTCGACGTCGATGGCAACTTTATCGACCCGGCAAAGATTGCCATCCGCTTCACTGTGAACGGCGAGCCTTACACCTTCACTGCGGCTGAATACACTTGCTTGAGTGAGGATCTGACCGAGCTTCCGCTCACGCTCACAACAAGCGACTACACATTCTATTGGAGCAACAACTACAACTCGATTTCAATATTTGGTGAACAAGACAGCATCCGCATACTCACCGCACAGCTTGTGTATTACGGCGGCGATACCGAATCGCTGTCAGCCGTTGCTACATGGGAAGCTGAAGGTTCGGGCGTAGAGGAGAACATTGCTGCCGAGAGCAACAAGGAAGCTGCCATCTACAATTTGCAGGGTGTGCGAGTTGACCGCAACAACCTGACCCCAGGTCTTTACATATCGAATGGAAAGAAGTTTGTGGTGACAAAGTAGCCACGCATAGCGATGCTTGAAGAATAGCATCACCCCACATTTGGGCTGATTCCGGGAGGTGGAGTCAGCCCAAACTTTTATCCTCCTCCCCCATCCCAGCAAGTTTCTTGAACAAAAACTGCAATTCTATTTGCTAAACAAAAATTTAGCATTATCTTTGCAAACAAATCTGTTGCAATTAGATGAAATATACTGAACTTCATAGAAAACTGCGAAAATTTGGCTGTTATCCAACGGGTGACACTATAAGTGGGCATCCTGAATGGTACTCACCAATCACTGACCGATATTTTGCTACAAGCCATCACGAATCGCAGGAAGTGAAACCCGGTACTCTAAAATCAATTTTGAGAGATGCCGGAATAAAATAATTAATTGTCATTTTTTATTACGGAAACGATTGTAAAGCAATATGAAACGAGTTAGAGTATTTATTGAGCGTGGCAAGGACGGAACATACGGGGCTTATATGCCCGATGATAATGGACTTTCATACGGCGTAATAGGCGAAGGCGCCACTGCTGCTGAAGCCATTGATGATTTCAAGTCTGTTTACAATGGAATGAAAGAGAAGGCAATAGCAAGAGGTCGTGAATTTGAGGAGGTGAATTTTGCCTTTTCCTACGACTTGTCATCATTTCTGGTTTATTATGCCGATTTGATTACCTATCGTGGGCTTTCAAAGCTCACCGGGGTGTCGGCGGCACAATTGTCGCAATATGTGTCGGGTTATCGCACTCCGTCGCCAAAGACTACTGCCAAAATTCAGGCGGCACTGCATGCCTTCGGCCAGGAATTGACCCAGTTGCAGCTTATCTGACAGAAGTGTTTTGTTAAGATGAGTTATATACTGCTTCTATTGTTTTGTCTCGGTGTTTTGCTGCGAGATTAAGTGTTCCACTTCTTGCAGCAAAGTCGGCAAATCATTGATTACGATAGCCCAAAGGATTTCGTTTCTTAGGCTGTCATAGCCATGAATCACATAGTTGCGGGTGTTTACAATCTTTCTGGCATTGGATATGGGTAAATTAGGGTTTAGCTTCAGGAGGCGATTCATAGCTTCTCCAATGATTGCAATATTCATCTGAATTGCCCTGATAAGTATGGGTGTCGAACAAAACACGTCGAATCTGCGTGGGTAGACCGACACGAATGATTCAATCTCAATGATTGAATTTCTGATGTCATCAAGGTATTTGCTTGTTGCTCTATCC
>CAMFSS010000179.1 GCA_945983195.1 uncultured Prevotellaceae bacterium
CTTTGAAATCGAATACAAAACGGAAACCATATAAAACATAAAATCATGGCAAAAATTCAAATCACATCCCCGGTACGCCCTATCACTTCGGGCAAAGCTCCTACTAAGGACACTCTCGCTAAAGGTCAGATCGCTGTCGGTGCTGTCAGCGGCGAACAGTGCATCTACATCAACCCCGACGGCACTCAGGTAGTCGACGCTCTCAAGGACGTTAAGGCGAAAATCACGAGCGAAAAGAACACCACGGCTGCTGCAATCGACTCCCTTAACTCGAAGGTCAACGCAATCAACAATTCGAAAGGCGCAGCAAACGGCATCGCAACACTCGACGATTCCGGAAAAGTACCGTCGGCTCAGCTTCCGAGCTACGTCGACGACGTGCTCGAGTTCGCCAACAAAAACGCTTTCCCCTCTCCCGGAGAATCAGGAAAGATCTACATCGCTATCGACACCAACAAGTCCTACCGCTGGGGAGGCACCGCCTACACCGAGATCTCCAAGTCCCTCGCCCTCGGCGAAACCGCCTCCACCGCTTACGCCGGAAGCAAGGGTAAGGCTAACGCCGACGCTATCGCAGCAATCAAGCGCGACAAGTACGTCAAGCCTACCGGCTGGGAAATCGACTCTACAGGCAACAACTTCGCCAAAGGCGAGGTAAGTGAAGACGGCGGTGAAGGAGGAACTGCACAGATAGGCGACGGCGTAAACATCCGCTGTGAAAAAGGGGAAGCAATAGTAGATTCAGCCGTAGGTAGCGCAAAGACTACAGTCCTCACAATCCCCAACGCCACCGCCTCCAAGAACGGCATGATGTCCGCCTCCGACAAGGAGTACCTCGACAAAGTAAAGTCCGGCTCCAGTTTGAAATTGAGCATTGGCAGAACTATGAGTAACGGAATTTATATTGATTATGGATTGACAATTGGTGGAACTGAATTTCCAGATGATTCTTTTCTTATACCTACAGCTACAGATTGGGAGCCAGGATTAATGGATTCTGGTATGTATAACAAATTGAATCATGGTAGTCTCATCTCGACAGCTCAAGAAACTATCCTCAATTTCTTCGAACATAATAGCATCTTAATAGGGACTCCGAGTGTATCTTGGGTAGAGACCGGTCTTCTTTTAAGATTTCAAAAAAGAATTCTTAAAGAGGATGGTTCTTATGAAGACGGGTCTTTTGATTTTGAGATACCGTATTCTGATTATGATGGAGAGTCAGGCTTATTGTCAAATGACCAATATATCAAATTATGTGCAATCCCTGCCCCGGAAACTATCGTCACAGAAGTCGAACTCGTCGTTGAAACTATCTGATTATGGCAAAGGTCACTCTAACTTCGCCACTACGGCAGATCCGTTCCGGAAACATCCCTACCGCCGCAACACTCCCCGACGGCTGCACAGCCATCGGGAAAGTCAACGGCGTAGATTGCATCTTCGTCAACGAGGGCGGAACAGTCCGCAACATCCTCTCCGCACTCTACGCCAAGATCGACAAGCTCGAAGCCCGAATCGTAGACCTCGGAGGCTAACCCTCCCAGCCAACCGCCGCTGCACCAAAACCCTACAGCCACTGCTTTGAATCCATATACTTCCCCGATTGCGCGTGAATAAGCAACCACACTTATTCACGCGCAATTCTATTCCCTACCACCAACCCAGCTCATCACAGCCCACCAAATGCTGCGTCAAGGTGCGCTACCGCACTACGGCGCATCCGGGAGCATCACTACCGCACACCCTGCCACAATACCGCCCTGCATATAGCGCATCGAAATCCGACCCCTCGCCCTCATCACCCTTAGGCCGGGCGGTGGGTCTTGCGACGCACAAAGGGGCGAAATTCCCCTTTGAAACCCCTTTTTCGGCTGAGTCACAGCACATTCACAGTCAAATAGTCGGAAAATTGCCACTTTAAGCCAAAGATTTTCGCTGAAAACCAATCCCCAAGCATTGTTTTTCAGCAATTTCCACCCAACATTCTACCTATCCACACACAAAACTCAACTAAAATTTACAATATTTAACCAATATAATTTTGTTATCTAATTAAATAACACTACCTTTGTATCAGAAGTCAAACAACAATTAAAACGAGGCGGCAACTCGACAATACGGCATCAACATTATGACACGCGAAGAAGTAATTGCAATCTCAAACATCGACTTTACAAGCAATCCGGCAATCTTCAAGGACGCATACCACCCATACCAATCATGTGCAACCGTCAATGAATATCTCTCTCAGCAGCAAGAAGCCATAAACGAACTCCCGAAGAACTTGACAAAGGCAGACATAAAGATAATAGACAAGCAATCAGCAATGTGGAAATTTGCATCTCAATTCGCAGGCGGTCAGAAGTGGATTTACGCAGCGAGCTTCTTCAACATTGCAGGCTCGGAACTGAACATTATCATCACCACCCCAACAGAAGAAGTGAAGCAGGCTGCAATTCAGTGCTACCGCTACGGCAACGGCTTGAGCGAATATGAGATTAACCTTAAATCAGATGTTACGCCTATTGACAAGGATATATGGCGATTCGTCACAACTCCAGACGGCAGAACATTCCGCCGCGACGATACTTACTGCTCTGATGCCGACATGCTAAGTCGCCCATGGATGCAGATTTTCACATTCGAGGGGGCAAAATGGGTAGCTAACCTCACTAACGGAAAGGCTTCGCCGGTCAGTGAAGATGTAACCACTCGCGACGAGCGCGAGATGAGAAAGCGTGTCGGTGAGATGATATGGAGACTGAGAACTAACAAGAAGCTCTCGATACGCGAACTCGCAGAATTAGCCGACGTTACCCCAGCCAATCTAAGCCGCATCGAGAACGGAAAGTACAACGCAGGAATCGACGTTATTTCCCGAATATGCACCGCACTCGGAGCAACACTCCGCATTGATTGACACATATCACCCTCGCCCATCAGCGGTGAGGGTTGCTTTTCCCGGGCATTTTCGCTACCTTTGCGCTGCAAGCAACATGCAAGCAAACATGCAAGCAAAACATCAATTAATTATGGAAGACGTTTTCTCAATTAAGCCTTTCGCCGTCACTGCGCGTACACTGGGTCACCCTGCCAAGCTCATCACGCCTCTAATCGTTGCCAACCTTCAGGCAGGAGGCTGTTGGAAGATTGTACGGACAAACGCAATGTGGGACACCGGCGCGGAGTTCTGCATGATGTCGAAGCGTCTTGCTGCGGAGCTAAACGTAAACTTCGACAAGAGCATCACAATGCAGGGTATTGTCGACCGCAAGGAGGCAGCCGTCGGGTTTACTTACGTCACACTGTTCGCCAATGGTGGCATTATGGAAGTCCTTACAGGGGTCATCGACGAAACTTCTTTGTCGGGCGAATACAACTTCATCATCGGCATGGACTTCATCAACAAGGGCACGCTTGCCATATCATCGACAAACATCAGCACTACACTGTCATTCGTTGTACCGACTCAAGCCGAAATCGACCTTACAACCGGATTCCACGGCGCGACAAAGACCATCCGGCTGATGCCATACAAGGAAAGCTACAGTGCAAGAAGCGGAACAGATGCTGCCGAACTTATGCAGGCAGTGGCAGAACTCAGCGTAATGGAGTGCCACAACTCGCCCCAATCGCTCGAACAGCTAATCAAGGAGTGCGACAGCGATTAGAGCCTAATAGTGATTTTTTGCAGCATCAAAGTTATTTTTCCGCGAAATTCATTTGCATTCTCAAATTTCCTTTGTAATTTTGCAATGCGAAACTCAATGAGCGGTGTATTCCGCTTCCGTCGGGCATCGGTTAATTGCCTGCACATAGCCGGGCTTTTTTTATGCCCGGACGCTGAAAATAGTTCGGCTGTAGTATCCAATACAATCATTGCTCTACGGAGCGGCGCTTGTTGAGTTTCGCGACGGGATATTACAGCCGTTTTTCTGTATATAACGCGAAACTCAACAAGCAATGAAAGCAATCGCTTTTACCGCTGCTCCAATGGCAGCACAGAGAGAAACGAGGAGCGCAGCCTCTACCCTGCGCAGAGTAATGAACCGCATCGCAATCTATGCACGCCACCACTCCACCGCACTCATCGGCGCGAGTGCTACGCTGTGCGTGGTATTTCTGTTGTCACTCATGGGCGCCAGCTTCGGCGTAACCGCCACCAGCGCCACCCTATCCATGACCCTAGGAATGGGCGCAATCGCAGCACAGAAAGGAGGTGAGCTATGAAAGGTCGTGAACTTGCCCCCGAAGAACGTGACGCAATTATCAACGGCCGCCTCGACCAGTGCATCATAAAGCCCGGACTCAAGGCAGCCATGGACGGCTACCTTGCCGACTTCGAGCCTGCCGCAAACTACTGCGCCGACACCGACTTGCTCGTGTCGAGCGAAACAATTGTGTATGAACTGGAATCGGTCTACGATGCTGAAATCAACGAGATAGCCAATTATATGGCATCAGCCGGCTACCGCTACCACTTTATCCACACCGACGGCATCAGCGGCTGGATTCTCCGCAAACGATAGACATTTAGTACTTCTCAACCGACAAGGCACTGCATCTCCGATGCGGTGCTTTGTCTTTGATAGACACACCGCCAACGGCTATATTTGCCATAAAAATGACAAACCAATGAGCGGAATCAAAGACACGGCAACCGTCACCCTCAATGTGAACGGTGCACAGGCGAAGCAGATGATGGGCGAGCTTGAGACGAAAATCAAGGCTACTCGCTCGGCTATCGAGCAGATGAAGGCTTCTGCCGCAGATCCAAAGGACATAGAGAAGGCACGCAAGCAACTGAAGAACTACGAAAAGCAGCTTGGAGATATGCAATCGGCGGTGCAGGGCGTTAATACGGCTCTTACAAGCCTCGACACGGCATCGACTGCACAGATAAGCCGGGCAATAAAGACGCTCCAGAAGCAACTTAAAGACCTCCCTGCCGGCTCGCAGATATGGAAAGAACACGCCGAGAAGATCAAGGTGCTGAAGACTCGCCTCAATGAACTCAACGATGCAATGAAGCCGCAGGAAACGATGTGGGACAAGCTGTCGAAGAAGTTCCTCCAGGTTTGGCCGATAGTCGACCTCGTTGCCAAGGGCTACGACATGGTAGCCGGAAAGATGCGCGAGTTCGTCGATGCCTTCGCTGCAATGGACCAGGAAATGGCGAATGTGCGCAATTTTACCGGCATGACTGCCGAGCATGTGGCTCCCATGAACGACGAGTTCAAGACTCTCGACGCACGAAGGACGCG
>CAMFSS010000180.1 GCA_945983195.1 uncultured Prevotellaceae bacterium
GGACAAACGTATGCACACTTGTTACACTGAATACAGTTTTCAGCATCCCACTCAGGAACAAATGCCGATACACCACGCTTCTCATATTTTGCTGTGCCGTTCTCCCAAACTCCATCAGGATTCTTAGTGAATGCCGATACGGGGAGAAGGTCACCATCCTGTGCATTGATAGGACGGACAATATCCTGAATGAATGCAGGAGCATCGTCGGTAGCACCCTTAGTCACTTCGAGCTGCGACCATGCCGGGTCAACGGCGAGTGTCTTGTATTCGCCACCGCGGTCAACGGCTGCATAGTTCTTGTTGACAACGTCCTCACCCTTCTTGCAGTATGACTTCACAATGAATTTCTTCATCTGCTCCACTGCAAGATCAACGGGGATAACTTCGGTGATACGGAAGAATGCCGACTGAAGGATAGTGTTGGTGCGGTTGCCAAGTCCTATTTCCTGTGCAATCTTGGTTGCATTGATGTAATATACGGTGATATTGTTGTCGGCAAAGTATTTCTTCACCTTGTTAGGCAGGTTGGCAGCAAGCTCATCGCCTTCCCAAATGGTATTGAGAAGGAATGTTCCGTTCTTCTGCAAACCGCGTGTCACATCGTACATATTGAGGTAAGCCTGAACGTGGCAAGCCACGAAGTTTGGCGTAGTCACAAGATATGTAGAGCGGATTGGCTCATCGCCAAAGCGGAGGTGCGAGCAAGTGAAACCGCCCGATTTCTTCGAGTCGTATGAGAAGTATGCCTGGCAATATTTGTCGGTGTTGTCACCGATAATCTTCACTGAGTTCTTGTTTGCACCTACAGTACCATCGGCACCAAGTCCGTAGAACTTAGCCTGGAACATTCCCTTGCCACCGAGTGCCACCTCTTCCTTCTGCGGAAGCGAAGTGAAGGTGACATCATCATTGATGCCAAGAGTGAAGTGGTCCTTAGGCATTGGCAGAGCAAGATTCTCATATACCGAAAGAATCTGTGCCGGAGTAGTGTCCTTAGAGCCAAGACCGAAGCGACCGCCTACGATAAGCGGAGCATTCTCCTTGCCATAGAAGCAGTCCTTAACATCGAGGTAAAGCGGCTCGCCATTGGCTCCCGGCTCCTTGGTGCGGTCGAGCACGGCAATGCGCTTGGCTGTTGCCGGAACGGCTGCAAGGAAGTGCTTTGCCGAGAACGGACGATACAGGTGTACTGAAACCAAGCCCACCTTCTCACCCTGTGCTGCAAGGTGGTCGATAGTCTCGCGGATAGCCTCAGTTACCGAACCCATAGCGATAATCACACGCTCAGCATCGGCTGCTCCATAGTAGTCGAAGAGGTGATAGTGGCGGCCGGTGATTTCGGCTACCTTGTTCATGTAGTCCTCTACGATTTCAGGAACGGCGTTATAGTATTCATTCGACGACTCACGGTGCTGGAAGAATACATCGGGATTCTCAGCTGTACCGCGGGTTGAAGGATTCTCAGGGCTGAGTGCACGCTTGCGGAAGTCGCTAAGAGCGTCCTGGTCGATGAGGGCAGCCAAATCGTCCTGGTCGATAGCCTCAATCTTCTGAATCTCATGCGAAGTGCGGCAACCGTCGAAGAAGTTTACAAACTGTACTTTCGACTTGATTGTCGAGAGGTGTGCCACGCCGGCAAGATCCATAACCTCCTGCACCGAGCCTTCGCAAAGCATGGCGAAACCTGTCTGGCGGGTCGACATAACATCCTGGTGGTCACCGAAAATACAGAGTGCATGCGAAGCAAGTGTGCGTGCCGATACGTGGAATACGCATGGAAGCAACTCTCCCGCGATCTTATACATGTTAGGAATCATGAGGAGCAGACCCTGCGAAGCAGTGTAGGTTGTGGTCAACGCTCCTGCCTGAAGCGAACCGTGTACTGCACCTGCTGCGCCACCTTCCGACTGCATCTCCTGCACCAGAACTGTTTCTCCAAAGATGTTCTTTCTTCCGGCGGCAGCCCACTCATCTACGTGTTCAGCCATTGTCGACGACGGGGTAATCGGGTAAATGGCAGCTACTTCTGTGAACATGTAGCTCACATGTGCAGCAGCCTGATTACCATCGCACGTCATGAATTTCTTTTCTTTACCCATAATAATTTTATCAATTAAAATAAAAAAGTTCTTCTATTGAGTTATTGGTGTTGGCATGGTGTTGCATAGCCTGTCGGTAAGGTGACGCAACCTTCCACAATCAACACGCGAAGATACTAAATTTTATCCATTATTCAAAGCAAATTTTTGCATTATCAGTGTCGCTCTCTCCATATTGACGTAAAGAAACATTTGCAGTTTCGATATAAAACAACCGCGCAACACCGGCGAAAGCGCCACCAATCCTAAGACCGGCTTCCGTCAGGCCGACGGTCCGTAATAAAGGCGTGTCTCATTGTCAAAAGTAAATATCCCGGCTGCTACACGCTGAATGTCGGCAGCAGTCAGTGCCCGGTAACGCGACAGCTCGGTATTTATGTCATCGGCACTGCCTATAAGCTCATGGTAGCACAGTTTCGATGCCATCTCGGCATAGCTCACGTTCTCAAAGCTCTCTTTCGACTCAAATTTGTTGACAAATTTATCCACCTCATATTGGCTCACACCTTCCGACACAAGGCGCTGCAACTCACGGTCGACCACTTCGTTAGCCTCATCAAAGCTTGCACCGGGGCACAACCGTCCTTTCACCACCAGCATTCCCGGGTCGATTGACCCCCAAATCGAGGCATCAAGATCGGTGAAAATGTCGGTCTGCATAAGCACATTCCGGAAAAAGCGTGCCGAGTTTCCGTTGGCAAGTATATCGCTGATTATATCGCTTGCATGGTAGTCAGAGTCGAGCCTGCCACACATGTGATACGCCTTCACAATCATATTTTGTGGCGTATCGGCATGGTGCACTATGCATCTTTGCTCGGTCTGCCGAGGCTCGGTCGGTATGCTTCGTGGAGTTATGGCGCGACGCGGTATGTGTGCAAACCATTTCTCCGCAAGCTCCACTGCTCGCTCAAAGTCTACGTTACCCGAAATGCACAGAATGGCATTGTTGGGCGCATAGTGACTGTAGAAAAAATCGCGCGCGGTGTCGATTGTCACACCCTCAATGTCTGAAACTTTCTCGCCAATCACAGGCCAGCGATAGGAGTGTTGTCTGAAAGCCTTTGCACGCACCAAATGCGACACGTCGCCATAGGGAACATTCAGGCAGCGTTGTTTGAACTCCTCAATTACCACGCTCTTTTGAGCGTCAAGACTGCGCTGAGTTAATGCCAGGCAATTCATTCGGTCGCTCTCAAGCCAAAATGCAGTCTCTGCATTGTGAGTCGGGAGTATGTCATAGAAGTTGGTCACGTCATCACTGGTCCAGGCATTGCTCTCCCCTCCCGCCATCTGAAGTGGCGTATCGAAATCGGGTATGTGTTCCGACCCGCCAAACATCAAGTGCTCAAAAAGGTGTGCCAATCCGGTGCAGCCTGGAGTCTCATCGCGCGCCCCTACATCGTAGAGCACATTCACAGCCACCATCTGGGTGGTAGCGTCGTAATAATGCAAAAGACGCAGCCCATTATCGAGCGTATGTTTCCTCACTTCCACCATTTGCAGGCTTTATAATTATGGATTTTGCGAGCCCTGCACCGATGCTGCATGACGCATCAGTGCAGGCATTATTAATTCTTGCTACAGCCGTATCAATTGCGGTAAAAATTTCACTTCACAATTTTCATTGTGATTACCTTCACGTCGGTCACAGGGCGGTCGGCTTGTCCGGTTTCTACACACTCTATCTTGTCGACAACCTCCATTCCTTTAACCACCTCTCCAAATACAGTGTATTGTCCGTCGAGATGCGGTGCTCCACCCAATGTGGTATAGGCATCAATTTGAGCCTGCGTGAATTTCACAGGATTCTTTGCAACCTCCTGCTCGGTTAGCTCAATGAGTTCGTTCTGGAGCTTGGTCAGACCGGCTGTGTCACCTGCCATACGCATCTTCATCACATCCTTGCGACGCGGTGCTACCAGTGCCTCAAATGTCTGCTGGCGCTTCTGGTCGTTCATCCGCTCCTCCATCATCGACACCATGTCGGCAGTGTACTTCCTGCCGGTGACTATGTAGAATTGCGACCCCGATGAGCGTCGCTCGGGATTCACATTGTCGCCTGTGCGTGCTGCTGCAAGTGCTCCACGCTTGTGGAAATATTCAGGGTAGACTATTTCAGCCTCTATGGTATAGCCGGGGTCGCCCGAACCAAGCATTTCGCCCGGTGCAGCGTTCTTCGACTTCGGATCGCCCGTCTGAATCATGAAATCCTTTATTACTCGATGGAAAAGCACTCCATCATAGTATTTGTCGTTCACAAGCTTCACGAAGTTGTCGCGGTGCTTGGGTGTGTTGTTGTAGAGTGCGACTTCTATGTCGCCAAGCGATGTGCTGATGAGCACGTGTGTGCAATTTGTGTCGGTTGTATTCATTTTTTGTTCTGTTTTGGTTTCGGCAGCCGATGAATCTCCACTTTGGCGGTTCCCGGTCATTGAGCATGAAGCTGCGGCAAGCACCGCAAGCATCACACTGAGCATAATCTTTTTCATAAATCTTGCAGATTAATATGTTTAGATACCTTTGGCAGGATACAGACGCTTGTATATTCGGCGGAAATTGTCGTCAGTCGCGCTCAGCTCCGAGGCGTGGTCTGCATAGTCGGCACCCCATAGCCCGGCTATCAGGTCGGGAAGATAGCTGTGCTCACGGTCCTTGTCGATTGCCGCCTTCACAAGCGTATCAATTGATGCTGCGTATTTGTCGGCATCAATGGCATGCAGATAGCGTGCAGTGCTTGCCACAAACTGTCCGGTTTGGTCCACCGCTATCATATTATCCACCAATTCAGGCATGATGTCGTCAATGGCATCAATATTATTGGCTATATATTCGTAGGTCAACAGTCCGTTAGGGTCTCTGCTTAGTTTCTTTTTCAAATCTTCGTCCATCGCATTGATTTTTTTGTATATGATAATGTAGTCCGATAATTTTATGGCAAAGCTACGATTTTTTATCCATACATTCTTGCTGTTGCCGACAATCTTTGCTATATTTGAGGTGATTTTTTAGCAAAACCTCTTATTTTTACAGCTTATGGCTACACCAAATCTCAATTACGTTATTACCATCGGTCGTCAATATGGAATCGGAGTAAGAGAAATAGGACGCATAGTCGCCGAAGCACTGGGTATTAAATACTACGACAAAGAGC
>CAMFSS010000181.1 GCA_945983195.1 uncultured Prevotellaceae bacterium
CATCTACACCCATGTATTTGCTTGCACGTGTTATCAAGTCAATGGGAATCAAGATGGTTCTGTCGGGTGAAGGTGCCGACGAGATTTTCGGTGGATACCTCTATTTCCACAAAGCGCCAAGTGCCAAGGCTTTCCATGAGGAAACCGTGCGTAAAATAAAGAAACTACACCTCTACGACTGCCTGCGTGCCAACAAATCACTCTCGGCATGGGGAGTTGAAGGACGTGTGCCATTTCTCGCCAAGGACAAAATGTCGCTCAACGGACGAATGGAGAAGTGGATTCTGCGCAAAGCCTTTGAAGACATGATTCCAGAGAGTGTGACATGGCGGCAGAAAGAACAGTTCTCCGATGGCGTTGGCTATAGCTGGATTGACTCGCTGAAGGCTCTTGCAGCATCACAAGTCAGTGATGAAATGATGAAGAATGCAAAGCACCGTTTCCCGGTGAATACACCGATGAACAAGGAAGAATACTTCTATCGCACAATCTTCGAGGAGTGCTTCCCATCGCAGACGGCAGCCCAATGTGTGCCATCTGTTCCGTCGGTAGCATGCAGCACAGCAGAGGCACTTGAGTGGGACGCTTCATTCAAGACGATGAACGACCCTTCAGGACGTGCCGTAAAAGGAGTGCATTGTCAGGCATACTGATTAGTCTTCTAATATTGATTGCTGCCGGATTCATGAGTATTTTCCGGCAGCAATTTTTTTTGTATGTGCCCACCGCCGTAACAGGTCGAACCCCTTACCCTATTATCACTCGTGCCATATCGGCAGATACTGACAAATTATCCTGATTTGCGATTTGGCACAAAAGTTGTAATAAATAATTATCGAAAGCCCAAAGCATAATAGGGCTAAAGATTGATAATTATTTAATAAACTATTATAACTATGAATTTCAACAATTTCACCATTAAATCTCAGTCGGCCATTCAGAAGGCGGTTGAGATTACGCGACAGGGAAAGAATCAGGCTATCGAGCCTGTACACCTCCTCAAAGGCGTAATCAGCGAGGGGGAATCGGTTGTTAATTTCATTTTCCAGAAGTTGGGCGTCAATGCCGGCTTTGTATCCCAGCAGCTCGACCGCGAGATTTCATCTTTGCCTAAAGTGTCGGGTGGCGAGCCTTATCTCAGCAGCGCTTCAAACGATGCCTTGGAGAAAGCATCGGCATGTGCGCAGAAGCGAGGTGACCAATATGTGTCGCTTGAAATGATGCTGCTCGGAATACTTTCATCGAACAACCCGGCTTCGACTGTTTTGAAGAACGCCGGTGTCACTGAGAGCGACTTCAATAAAGCCGTTGATGAACTTCGCAAAGGCAAGAATGTGGGCGAGCAGAGTGCAGAAGACCAGTATAATGCCCTTGAGAAGTATGCTATCAACCTCAATGAGCGTGCAAGAAGCGGCAAACTTGACCCTGTGATAGGACGTGATGACGAGATTCGCCGCGTACTACAGATCCTTAGCAGACGCACCAAGAATAACCCAATGCTTATTGGTGAGCCTGGTACGGGAAAGACTGCAATTGCCGAGGGGCTTGCACAGCGCATTGTGCGCGGTGATGTGCCTGAGAACCTCAAAAGCAAGCAAGTTTACTCACTCGATATGGGTGCACTTGTGGCAGGCGCAAAATATAAGGGCGAATTTGAAGAGCGACTTAAAGCCATTGTGAACGAGATAATCCAGTCGAATGGAGAGATAATTCTTTTCATTGATGAGATTCACACTCTTGTAGGAGCCGGAAAGGGAGAAGGCGCAATGGATGCTGCCAACATACTCAAGCCGGCACTTGCGCGTGGCGAGCTTCGCAGCATTGGAGCCACTACCCTCGACGAATATCAAAAATACTTTGAGAAGGACAAGGCTCTTGAACGCCGTTTCCAGAAGGTTATGATTGATGAGCCTGACGAGGAGAGTGCAATTGCCATTCTCCGTGGATTGAAAGAGCGTTATGAGAACCATCACAAGGTGCGTATTCGTGATGAGGCGATTATTGCAGCCGTACAGCTCTCGGAGCGTTACATAACCGACCGTTTTCTGCCCGACAAGGCAATTGACCTCATTGACGAAGCTGCTGCTAAGCTGCGACTTGAAATTGACTCTGTGCCACAGTCACTTGATGAGATAATGCGCAAAATCACTCAGCTTGAGATTGAGCGCGAAGCAATCAAGCGCGAGGGCGATTCGCAAAAGATGGCTGAGCTTGACAAAGAGCTTGCAAATCTGCGCGACACGGAGCGTGAATACAATGCAAAGTGGAAGTCTGAAAAGGAGCTTATCAACCGAATCCAGCAGAACAAGATTGACATTGAACAACTCAATTTTGAGGCTCAGCGTGCTGAACGTGATGGCGACTATGCGCGTGTGGCTGAAATACGCTATTCGAAAATCAAGCAGAAGCAAGATGAGAATGTGCATATTCAGGAGCAACTGAAGGTGATGCAGGGTGATAAGGCTCTGATTAAAGAGGAGGTTGATGCAGATGATATTGCAGGGGTAGTTTCACGCTGGACCGGCATACCTGTGATGAAGATGGTGCAGAGCGAGAAAGACAAGCTGCTTCATCTTGAGGACGAGCTTCACAAGCGCGTTATCGGTCAGGAAGATGCCATTCGTGCAATATCTGATGCCGTGCGCCGTAGCCGTGCCGGACTGAACGACCCACGCCGTCCTATCGGCTCGTTCATATTCCTTGGAACGACCGGTGTTGGTAAGACTGAACTTGCAAAGGCTCTTGCCGAATATCTCTTTGATGATGAGAATATGATGACCCGAATCGACATGAGCGAGTATCAGGAGAAATTCTCAGTGACACGCCTTATCGGGTCACCTCCGGGATATGTTGGCTACGATGAGGGCGGTCAGCTCACCGAAGCAGTACGCCGTAAACCATACTCTGTGGTGCTTTTCGATGAAATCGAGAAAGCTCACCCCGATGTATTCAACATACTGCTGCAAGTGCTCGATGACGGTCGCCTTACCGACAATAAAGGCCGATTGGTCACCTTCAAGAACACTATTATCATTATGACTTCCACCCTCGGAAGCGAACTTATTCGCGAGCGGATGGAGAAGCTGAATGAAACAAACCGTGATGAGATTGTTGAAAGCACTAAGCGTGATGTGCTTGAAATGCTCAAGCAGCGTGTACGCCCTGAGTTCCTCAATCGTATCGACGAGATAATAATGTTCACACCGCTCAATGAAGCTGAAATCAAGCAGATAGTAGGTCTTCAGATTGACGGTGTACGCAAGCTGCTTGCAAAGAATGGAATTGAGCTTCAGATTACTGATGCCGCAATGAATTTGCTTGCACACGAAGGATATAATCCGGAGTTTGGTGCACGTCCTGTGAAACGGGCAATACACCGATTGGTGCTCAATGAGCTGTCGAAAGACATATTGTCGCAGAAAGTCAACCGTGACAAGCCCATTATTATTGATGCGGCAGAAGGCTCACTCCATTTCCGCAACTGACATTACACTGTGAAATGCTACGATACTGACATCGTGGGTGGCAGATAAACGCAACTCTGCCACCCTTTTTTATTAATGAAATATTATGTGATAAAATTTCGCACTTTGAAGATAAATGATTAATTTTGGCACTCATTTTGCTAAGAGGATAATGGCGGTAAATATGAGCCGTCGTGATAGTTAAAAAACACTGATGACAGATAAATATGACAAAATTCTTTAATGAATTCGACAATATGGCAGGTGATGACGCACCGCAGATAATGCCAATTTTCGCAGAGATAAAGGTGGGTAACATTGAAGGCGAGGAGGAAGCCCCTATCAAAACCGACGACATTCCAGTGCTTACTCTGCGCAATATGGTACTTTTCCCGGGCATTACTCTGCCCATTGCAATAGGTCGTGCAAAGTCGCTTGAGTTAATCAAGACTGCCATGCAGCAGAAAAAGAGCATTGCCGTGATGTGTCAAAAGAATGCCGAAGTGGAAGATCCGGGAATTGATGACCTATACAATGTCGGAATCGTAGCCGATATAATTAAAATTCTGGAGCTGCCCGACAACAATACTAATGTTATTCTTCAAGGCCGTTCACGGTGCATTCTCAACAACATCACTGCCGAATCGCCGTTCCTTCGTGGCAATATTTCACTGATAGATGAGATATTTCCTTCGACATCTGACAAGGAATTTGCAGCATTGATGTACTCAATAAAGGAACTTGTATCGCATATTCTTCGTGATATGGACGGAGGAAAGGAAATGATGTTTGCGGTGAAGAATATCGACAGCCCGATTTACCTCATCAATTTCCTTGCTGCAAATATGCCCCTGCTGCCTGAGCAGAAACAAGATATGCTGCAAGAGGCCGACTTGAAGAAACGTGCCTACAAACTCTACTCCCTTCTATCGAAAGAGGCTCAGTTTCTTGCTCTTAAGGCCGACATTCAGTCGAAAACGCGAGAGGACTTGTCGCAGCAGCAGCGCGAGCATTTCCTTCAGCAGCAGATCCGCACAATCCAAGATGAACTTGGAACTTCGTCAGATGATGATATTGAAGAACTTGCACAGCGTGCCGACAAGAAACGATGGAATGACGAAACGGCAGCCACATTTGAAAAGGAACTGAAGAAACTGGAGCGTATTAATCCGCAGTCACCTGATTTCTATGTGCAATACTCCTATCTCGACACTGTGCTCAATCTCCCATGGCAAGAGTACACCACCGACAACTTCAATATGAAGAAGGTGGAGGCGAAACTGAATAAAGACCATTTTGGGCTTGAGAAGGTGAAAGACCGCATACTTGAACAGCTTGCAGTGCTGAAGTTACGTGGCGATATGAAGGCTCCTATTCTTTGCCTCTACGGCCCTCCGGGAGTGGGAAAGACATCGCTCGGCAAGTCGATTGCCGATGCCCTTGGTCGTGAATATGTGCGCGTGTCATTGGGCGGTCTGCACGACGAGGCTGAAATACGCGGTCACCGACGCACATATATCGGTGCTATGCCGGGCAGAATTATGCAGGGGCTTATCAAGAGCAAAAGTTCAAACCCTGTGTTTGTGCTCGATGAGATAGACAAACTCGGACAGGACTTTAAGGGCGACCCATCATCGGCATTGCTTGAAGTGCTCGATCCTGAGCAGAACAGTGATTCCAGGACATCGATATCGACCTCGACTACGACGTCTCAGACATACGGTTTATAGACAGTGACAAGTCATTGGT
>CAMFSS010000182.1 GCA_945983195.1 uncultured Prevotellaceae bacterium
CAAGCACACTAAGGATCAGCTCTCCGACTATCCCGACATCGTTGACGTGGAAGCCGAAGATGCCGACCTCATTGAAGAAAAGTTGTTTGCACCAATCAAGAATGACGGAGATGGAGAATCTTAGGTACTTCAACCGCCCGCAGCTTCAGGTGCAGCTTGTGGGCGCGAACACTACTGTTGTCGTCGCAGGTCGACGCACAGGAAAGACCGACTCGATTGCAGCACCGTGGATGCTCAAGATGATGCAGCGTATGCCAGGGTCTACCGGGGGCATCGTTGTACCAACGTTCAAGCACGGACTGACCAACACCCTGCCTGGTCTGTTCGCGTCATGGGAGCGCGACGGGTTCCACCGCAATATCCACTACACCGTAGGCATCAAGCCGCCTAAATCTTTCGCCAAGCCTATCACCGACCCCTGCCAGTGGGAGAATGTCATCGCGTTCTACAACGGCTCGGTGGCTGTCATCCTTTCACAAGACCGCAAGGGTGCTGCCAACTCCCTCACCCTCTCTTGGCTGCTCATCGACGAGGCTAAATTCATCGACCCGGTACGTCTCGCACAGGAAACGCTCCCTGCAAACGGCGGTATCAAGACACATTTCTGCCGCCACAGCTTCAACCACGCAATGCTTATCCTCTCAGACATGCCGCAGACGAAAAAAGGCTCATGGTTTCTCGAATACGAGAAAAAGATGGATAAGCGTGTCATCGCTGCAATCGAGGGAGGTGTCTGCGAAGTGTGGAGGCAGCATGAGCGTATCCGCGAGCTTCGCAAAAAGGGCGTTGCGCCTCCAGCAACCCTCAAGCACCGGCTCAAGAATCTCCACCGAACCAAACACCCACACCGCACGCTCGCAACATACTACCGCGAGTATTCAAGTGTTGAGAATGTCGAGCTGCTTGGCGAGAAGTATCTGCGCCAGATGAAGCGCGACCTTACTCCGCTTACGTTCAAGACCTCCATCATGTGCCGCAAGATCGGCATCTCACACGACGGATTCTACTCCTCCATGTGCGAATATCATAAGTACAACGCCAGCGACTTCTCTTATCTCGACTCCTTCGGCATGTTGTATGTGCCGGAGGCGATGGACTGCCGCGCCGATGCCGACTTCAACCCTATGGCTCCCATCTGCATCGGAATGGACTACAACGCTAATATAAACTGGATTGTGGCAGGTCAGCCCGATGAATTGCAGAGCCGTCTTAACGTGATTAAGTCGTTCTACGTGAAGTATGAGCGGAAAATTCCTGAACTCATCGACGACTTTTGCCTCTACTACGCACACACCAATTGCAAGTGCGTGGTATTCTACTACGACTCTACCGCTCTCGGCTCTAACTATGCCGTAAACACCAAGGACTTCCGTTACAGCGTCATAGAGCGGTTCAAGCGCAATGGGTGGGAGGTGTACCCGGTTCCGCTCGGCAACCCAATGCGCCACACCGAAAAGTACAACCTTGTCAACCGCGGCTTTCAGGGTCTTAACCGCCTCACCCCTTATTTCAACCGACAGAACAACGACGACCTGATTCTTGCCGTGCAGACGGCTGCCGTCGAAGTCGGGCGCAACGGCTTCCAGAAAGACAAGTCGGGCGAAAAGCTCGCCGAGTCGGAAGACGACCCTCTCGAGCTGCGTACCGACGGCACCGACGCTTTCGACACTCTATACATCGGCTGCGAGCTGAAGCCTTTCCACGGATATACCGACGTTGATATCTCTTAATGCTGTCTTTCGCCGTGTGTGAAATCACCATTATATTTGCTCAAAAAGAAAATGCTCTCTATGACTGATATCAAGAAGACTTCCGACCGCTCTCACAGCCTCGCCCTAATTCTGTCGGCGTTCCTTACAGTTGTAGGCTGCGGGCTGCTCATTGCCGGATTCGTCGTACCGCCTTCGGGTGAAATTCACTCATCGGCTCTCGTCGCCTTCGGCGAAATAATGACGTTCGTTGCTGCCCTCTTGGGCATCTCGCAACATACTATCGCTACCCTCACTAAGTTTCTCGCTAATCTTCAGAAAGATGGAAAAGTTCAAGGTCTCGATTCTTAGCCAATATCTGCGGTTATCGTTGCACATTCAGAATCTGGAATCGTTCGTTGCCAACGCTGAACGGTTCTCAAGGCTGCTCACTGCCGAACAGATTCTCCTCAAGAAGCAGCTTGAGTGTATGCGTGCCCTCGCTGACGTCTACCGCGAACGCCTGAGAATACATAAAATATCATACAATGAGAAAGGTTGACACTATCGTAATTCACTGCTCCGCCGGCTCGCAGAAGGCTACGGCTGCCGACATCGTTAACTACCACCTCAAGAACTTGAAGTGGCAGCGTCCGGGTTATCACTACATCATCGAGCCAGACGGCAATATTGTCAACACCTGGCCCGTGGAGCGCATATCCAACGGCGTGAAGGGGCACAATGAGCATATCATCAACGTGTGCTATATCGGTGGCATAGATGCCAAAGGCAAAGCTGTCGACAACCGCACAGCCTCTCAGAAGGCGGCTATCATCGCCGTCATCAGAGAGCTGCGCTCAAGATTCGGCTCGCTGAAAGTGGTCGGTCACCGCGATTTCTCCCCCGACGTGAACAGAAACGGTATTGTCGATCCGTGGGAACGCATCAAGGAGTGCCCCTGCTTCGATGCAATCCCAGAATACAATAAGATATGAAGTGGCTTGTCATAATATTGCTCGCGTTTCTCGCTTCATGCCGCTCTCAGCACGCGGAGAAAGTGCAACTACGTCAGGACGTTGCGTCGGATTACCGTGCAAACTGCGTATCGCACGAAAATCTCGAGCTTAGAAGCTTCATCGACTCTTTGCGTAGCAGCTCTATCGAAGCCGAGGGCGTTTCCCTACGCTTCGAAAGTACCGCCGACGATGTTGCTGTCTGCATTGAAGCCGACCGTCTGCGCAGGCAGTCGGCTACTTCTGTAAGAAATATCAGTTTTTGGGTTTATAACGATAGCGCGGCTGTGCAGGTGGCTGATTCCTCTGCAACGTCAGAGAATGCCATAGCTGTAGAGCAGAGCAAGCCTCCTGCCGGTCGTTCTATCACATCGTTGTTTCTTTGTGTTTTACTGATGTTTCTCTTCATCACGTTAATGGTTATGCGCCGCCGGTCGTGAGACTCGCGGCGTTTTCTTTGTCTTTGATTAGCAGCGAATATCTGCGTAAATTCGTGGCATGAGCACTACGATTAATACTTCATTCACAGCTTCCGAGATTGTACTTACATGCAACATCGGAACTATCGAGGCGGAAACCGATGCCCAGAACGTGTCGGTTACATTGGTCAATACCCTCAATCCGTCAGAGTATATCCTCTTGATTGTTCAATACCCCTACAACGGAAAGATACAGATCTTCGAGATAGGCAGGCTCATCGAGCAGGATCTCTCAAGCCGGGGGTTGTCGTTCTGCTCCTACAAGCTGATGGTCGGCGATGCATCTCTTGAGTTCACGGCACTCTGCTGCCGTCGCAAGCTCCTTTCCGGTTGGATAACCAACAACTTCCTCACCGCTCTGCCTACACAGATAATGCCGCATGATTCCGACTTCTCTATCCATTTCCCGGAAACAGACAATGTTATACACCTTGCTGTAACATTCCGCGATGAAGACGGCAGAATCGGCTCGTGCTCAATACAGGGCCCCGATAGCCTTTCTAATGTCACTGAGTTCGATTACATTGATATATGCGCCTCGGTGAATAATGCCACTGGAAAAGCCTGCAAGGAGCTGCTATTTGTCACCGTCACATCCGCAAACCGCAGCAACACGATTTTCTTCGCAAACCGCGAACACTGCCACCGATTCACGTTCCGAAACTGCTTCAATGCTTTCGACGACTTCTACCTATGCGGCTCAATTACGGAATCCACCAAGGTTGATTCTGAATACGCAGTATGCAACGGCATTAAGACCGTCTACGACCGTTCGGTGTCTCGCTCTTACAAATTCAACACCGGCGTTCTGTCGGAAACAGAAGCCGAGGCTCTGACGCAGCTTGTGGAGTCGAACGAAACACATCTCTACATAGCAAAGGCTTTGCGGCGTATCGTGTTCACAGGTCACTCGCTTGAGTTTTCCGACGACAACGCTTCTCAGCGTCGCGCTGAGTTTACTTTCGAGATGGCCGACGGCACGCCGCTGCCTCCCGAAGTGTGGCTGAAGCAGAGGACTTCAGTCAATACAGTGTTCACCGACCAGTTCGAAGACAGCTTCTTATGAGTTCCGCACTGCACATATCACAGGCAAGGGCGTTGCTCGACCAGGGGCAGCCGGTCGACCTTGTGGTTGTCAAGGTGCGCGACGGCTCGCTAATGTACCTTAACAGCGTGGTTTCTCTGCGTTACCATTTCTACAAGGGCACTCGCACCATTAAGCTGCTCACTTCGCACCGCCTGATTACTATTCACGACGTGTGCATTATCCGTATCAACGACTTCGATGTTTTTCTCTAAATCCAAGATAAAATGGAAAACGACTATCTAATTGACTTTTTCGGCGTAGAGCCGATTCCGGGAACGAACAGCTCTGCCGCGTTCGTCCCCAAGACTTCCATCAACTTCCGCGAGAACGCCCAGATGCAGACCTCCATTACTCCCGATGGCATAGAATACGTTCCGTGGGGTGCCGACGACATGCTTCCCTTCAACATAATCGACCTCATTGAGCAGGACGAAACGCTCTCAACGTGTCAGGTGTTCAATGCGGAGGTGTGCTACGGCAGCGGAATAAGCTACTGTACCGGGGCTGCCGACAACAACACAAAGCTCGGTGTTGAATCTTTCATCGATGACAACGCTCTCCCGGAATACTTCATCGGCATCTGTCAGGACTTGAAGCACTTCAATTTCGCCGTGTCGGTGTTGGTCCTCATTGCGGACGGTTCGGAGATTGTTGCCGTTCAGCGCATGGTGGGGTGCTATTGCCGTTTCGCCAAAGCCATTGCCTATGGCAATATACCGTACATCGTATATGGCAATTTCCGCTGCAAGCTCGCTCAGGACAGATTCGAGAAGATTCCGCTCCTCGACCCGCGTTCTCCTTACCTCGACCTATGCCGGCAGACTGGTCGCGAGTTCCGTGCAAACGGAACTAAAAAGGATTCGGGTTGCCGTCAGTTCGCGGTCGTTACTCGCTTCCCCGGTGTCGACAGCCTCTACTACCCTATACCTCATTACGCTTCGCTG
>CAMFSS010000183.1 GCA_945983195.1 uncultured Prevotellaceae bacterium
CAGATTATCAGTTTTGTCAGACCTTTTTTGTCCTATCTCCGGTGGGTTCACGCTTGCGGTTTGGAAGAAGCAGGGTGAATCCTGCTGTGGCAAGCAGAAGTGCCACAGTGGTGCCGGTAATCTCTTTCATTGCCACTATGGTGGCTTGCACCGTCACTTTGCCGCGAATGGCAGTGGTGGCAAATTGTTCCGCTTCGAGTGTGCTTTTTCCTGAGGCTTGCGCCATGCGCTGCATTTGTGCAGCACTCGCTGCGGCAAGTGGGTTTTCTGCGTCTACGTTTTGCGACAGTCGGCTCACATAGTATTGCTGTCGATGGTTAAGCAGGTTGGAGTAGATTGATGCTCCCACCATTGGCGCAATGGCATTCCGAATCCAAATCATCAGAAACACAAATGTGGCAAGATAGCGTGAGGGCAGCCCTTTCATGCCCCATGCTGCTACAAGCGAATAGAGCATCAGAAGCCTGGTGTAATTGAGAACTGTGGGCAGAATCATGTTGCTGAACAATCCTACGGTTTGATACTCGAAGTAGATGCAGGCGTTGGCTGCTGCCATTAGTAGGAATGCAGTGCAGAATATTGCGCGGAAATGCACTTTCCTGATTATCATTAGCACCGACAGCAACAGGCCTACGAAGCACCCTGCCGCTGCCCAGCCGCTCAGCGATGCACTGTGCACATTGTTGATGGGTGCGGCGAGTCGGGCGAAGGCTGCCACAAATGCGTTGGCTGAGTTGAAAATCATCGTCAGCAGAAAAAGTAGCATCGATATTGCCACGTTGCGGAAGCTGAACACTTCCATCGGCAGATAGCCGGAGGTGCTGGTTCGTGCCTCAAGCAGCAGGAATATTCCGCTTGCTGCAAGCATCGCCACGAGGGCTGTGACTATGCTGCCCGATTCAGTCCAGTCGAGCGTCTTTCCGTAGGTGAGTATGTATGCCATGCTGCACAGCACAGTTGCCATCAGCAGCATTCCCGGCACTTTGCGCCACTCTATGCGGTAGCGGTGTTTTTGGGGTTCATCTGCCATTGTTATGGTGGCAAGCAGCATCGCCCCGAGTAGCATTGTCATCACTGCATAGTATGCTTCCTGCCATGTGTAGTTGTAGGCAAACCAGGCTGTGAGCATATTGCTCAGTTGGGCTATGAGAAGAATGAAGAAGTAGAGCACCGGCATGAGGAATGTGCGCTTGCGCTCGAGTACATACTGCACGTCGGCAGCAGGTTCTTCTTTTATGGTGAACATGGCAAGCGTGTCCATTCCGGTGAGGTAGGGTGCTATGGTAAATGTGCAGTTGAGCATCACCACGACACGCACAAATCCTGTCAGCAGACAGCCTGTGAGCAGCACCGGCAGGGTTGTGGCTTTGGCGCATACGTAATTGAGCACAATGAGCAGTGCAAAGCACCACAGATAGGTGGGCTTCGTTCGCCGCGCCTTTAGGAATGGCACCATCAGCGGTGGGAATAGGCACATGCCTATGCTGGTGAAGAAACTCGCAAGCTGCACGTCTTCGTTCCATAGCCCCAGACTGCCCGACATTTCGGCGGCATTGCTCAAGTAGGCACCGCCCGAGAATGTGGGCGGAACGAACATCAGCAGTAGCACCAATATGCCCACCGGGCGTGGCACCCAAGAGTGGAAAGGATGGTTGTCTTTTTTCTCGCTCATCATTGCCGGCTTTCTGTTCTCACTTTCACTTCACCCATCAGTCCTGCTGCCATGCGGCGGTTGTCGGCATCACAGATATCTTCGTCGCAATCAATTCTCACCGGTATGCGCTGCTGTATTTTCACAAAGTTGCCTGCCGAGTTGTCGGTGGGAATCATTGAGTATTTCGAGCCGGTTGCAGAGCTGATTGCAGTCACAGTGCCGGTGAATGTGGTGTCGGGCAGTGCGTCGATGCTTATCTCAACCTTTTGCCCTACACCGATGCGCGACATCTGCGTTTCCTTGAAGTTGGCTACAATCCATTTGCGGGTGTCGGGAATCAGTGTTGTTATAGTCTGTCCGGGTGACACAAGCTGACCTTCTTCTATGGTGCGCCGCCCTACATAGCCGTCGGCTGGGGCGGTAATCACCGTGTACGACAGATTGAGCCGAGCCATGTCAACTGCCGCCTGTGCCCGCATAATCGTGGCTTGGGCGTTTTCGCGGCGTTGGCTCACCTCTCCCACCGTCGAGAGTGCAGCCTCGCGTTTTTGTTTCAATGCCGATAATTGTTCAGTGGCAATGTCGAGTTCGGTCTTGTATTGCTCCACTGTCACCGGGGTTGAGGCTTTCTTGGCCAAGAGCTTCAGGTGGCGGTCATAGTCGCGTTTAAGCTTTCCCACACGCAGTTCTGCCTCGCGGATTGAGGCGTCATACACTCCTGCATTTGTCGATGCCGTGTTCAGCGACCCGTCGGCTACTTTGCGTCCGCTTAGCGCGTCCATTAGCGATGCTTCTGCCTGCTTGAGTGCAATGGCATATTCGCTGTCGTCTATTATCAGCAGTGTGTCGCCTTTGGCGACGTGCTGGTGTTCCGTAAATCGAATCTCGCGTATGTATCCCGGCACTTTCACGTTTATTGGCGAAATATACTGTTCCACTTGCGCATCGTCGGTCCATTCATGGGCTGAATACGATAGTTTCCACACCGTGAGCGTTACGCCCGAAAGCAGCACGGCAAATGCCGTTGCATTGATAATCATTCTCATATTCATATTTTTTTTGATTCCTTTTGTTGGTCTGTTTGTAGTCGGTTTGGGTTTATTGTTCCGACAGGAGGTCAAGACGCCCCGAGAGTTTCAGCAAGTCTAATTGCGCCAATTTGCATTGCCCTATTGCTTGCAGATGTGCCGATTGTGCCGTGCGCAGTTGCATGTCGTCGTGCAGCAATGAAGTCATTGATGCAATACACGATTTATACTGTTCTTCAGGCACGCCATACACATCTTCGGCTTGTCGGCGACATTCTTCATGCGTGTGTGCAATCTCCATGTTTCTGCTCATTTGCAGGGTGGCGTTGGCATAGTCCTTGTCAATCTGTTTGCGCAGTAGTTCTGCACTGTTGGCTGCCTGGGTGGCTTCGTGACGGTATTGGCGCAATTGCATACTTTTTGAGCGTGCCTCAAATAGTGGAATCCGCAGCGTTACGCCTATGTGGCAGTTGCCCCGCCAGTGGTCGGCTATTTGGCTCATCTTTTCGTTGTATCCCACTCCGCCGGCATATCCTGTGAGCGACAGCGACGGAAGGAATCCTGCCCGTACCGTCTTGATGCGGCGTTCTATAAGTTCCTTCTGCTTTTCGGCGAGCAGCAATTCGGGCAGTTGGCTTGTTGCTGCATCTGGGCTGAGCGGTATGATTGAGTCGTTCAGTGCTGTCACTTCAATCGGAGTTCCGGCTGGCTTGTCCATGATGAATCGCAGCATATTGAGCTGTTGCTCATGGAGCGTGTGCTGCACTTCGCGCTCTGATTTCAGCATTTTGCGGTTGATGCGCACGCGGTTCAGGTCCACCTCCATCACCAATCCCTGCTCGTATAGTGCTTCGGTGATTTCGCAGAGTTCGTCCATGCGGTCGATGTTAAGGTCGGTGAGCCGTATCTGCTCCCGCGACACTTGTGCCATGTAGTACACTTTGCCTATCTGCACCGTGAGGTCTTCCACCGCCTTCTCGTAAGTCAGGCTGCAAATTGCCTCCAATGTCCGCGCTACCCCGATTGCGGCTGTCAGTGTCTGGTTGTAGATTGGCATGGTTAGCTGTATTCCGGCATTCGAGTTGTATCGGGTGCTTTTTATCGTCTGCCATGTGGGGTCATCGGGGAAGTCGGAGCCGAGCAGTGTGCCAGTGGTTACGTTCACAGGGCTTTTCAGGTAGCCCGTCATTTGTGCTATGCCATATATTGTCGGAAGTAGCCGTGCGCGGCTTTGCGACACCGTTGTGTGTCCTTTTTTGATGCCTATTCGCGCATTTTCCACTCCTAAGTTGCATGAAATGCCGGCAGCGATGCACTCTCCAATCGTCATTGTTTGGGCATTGCTCGCTATTGCACAGATACAGGCGGTTATAAGCGTTGTAATCTTCTTCATAGTTTTGTGAGTTGCATTAAAAAAATCGCTGCAAAGTTATAGCCTTGCAAGCCGATGATGTCAATCAAAAGTAACGATAGATTGTGCAATTTCCCAAATCACGCATTTTTTCAGTCGGTTATTGTGCAGTGCTTTACGCAATTGGTTGTATCTTTGCCCGTGTAATTTTTAGTCGAAAATGCAAAATGGATTCATTGCGAAGAAGGTCGCTCGGTATTGATGAGCTGCATGCCAACCACTTTGTGGTGTCGGTGAATAAGTATGGTTTTTTCCTTTGCCTCAAAGGCTCGGCACGCATATTGCTCGGTGAGGAGATTTATCGCCTCTCGCCAGGCAGTTTGTGCATCTACACACCCAACACGTTTTTCCAGATTCTTGAGCGCAGTGCCGACCTTGATGGAATCCTTGAGGAAGATGCCGTCGATGCCTATTATCCGGTGGTAAGTTCAATCGACATTCACCGGCGATTGCAGATTCGGCGTTCACCATGTGTCGATCTTTCCACGTCACAGTCACGCAGCATTGTGCGTCTTGTCGAGGTGCTCGACGGCGAGGAAAATGAGCAGTGCCTTCAGCATCTTCGTTATGCTGTGTGCCTGAAGGTGCTTGAAGCCTATTTCAGCAACAAGCCTGCGCAGGCCATGCCTCAGAGTCACGACGATGTGGTGCTCAACCGCTTCATTGTGTCGGTCTACGAGAATTGCCACACTCAACGCATGGTGCAATGGTATGCCGATGAGCAGCATCTGTCGCCCTACTATTTCTCTTCGATAATCAAGGAGCGAAGCGGTCTAACCGCAATGCAGTGGATTGAGAACGTCACCATGACGTTTGCACGGCAGTATCTCAGTTGTTCCGATTTAAGCATAAAGCAGATTGCTGAACGCATGAATTTCCCCGACCAGTCGGCTTTCGGACGCTACTTCAAGCGTTGTTCCGGCACCTCCCCATCAGCCTTCCGCCTCCATCCTCACCCCCATTGATGCTTTTCCGGGTGGCTATTTCAATGCTTCTCTTGCGAGGCTTATGGCATTGTCAATCAAATCCTTGGCTGGCTCTATCAGGGGCACAACGTCCTCGTCGTCT
>CAMFSS010000184.1 GCA_945983195.1 uncultured Prevotellaceae bacterium
ACCTGGGACTAGCCCTCGAACTTCTTGGGGGGGTAGGTCGCATCGCTGCTGGCGCCGGCCCAAACCACAGCCTGATAGTCGCCGCTGACAAGCCAAAGTCCTTTTTGCGGAATTTCGCTCGTCTTGTGATACTTGCGGATCAGGCCCTTTGAGCTGTAGATGTAGAGCTGCAAGTCGTCTTTGAGCGCATCAATATCCTCACCTGTTGCGCGCGACTCCACTTTCACATCATTGTTGAGAATCACGTCGAGGTTCACTTTGCCCTCGCCGTTGTTGTCGATTCTAAAGTCATCATTAGAGCATGAGGTAAACGCTCCAACTGTCGCGATTAGCGATAATGCCAATAAATTTATCTTTTTCATACTCTATCGTGTTTAATTAACTTTGATAATTAGTGTTACAGTTGACTCGCCACCGGCCTCATCAGTTACCGTAATCTTGAAACGGTTCGTACTTCCAGTGAATGAGTTGAGCATACCCATGAAGCGAGTAATGTCAAATTTCACTCTGGTCTGTCCTTTAACCTGGTCGCCATAGATAAGACCAAGCGGGTCGAGTGTCGACTCAAGACCATCGGGATTAGCAATGTCGAAGTGCTGCAATGCGGCAAGGTCGGTCTTGAAACCGTCGTCGGTTGACTCGATGTCGATTACAAACCTCGCAATCTTGTTGGGAGCATCTACTGTGAGTGATGCGGGGTGATTTGATGCATCGAAGTCGGTATTGAAGTTTCCGTTCACAAGGTCGAAGTTGCTGGCATCAATCACCGGTCCTTGCGGTGCTTCGGTGTATTTTGCCTGTGTCACTGCAATGGTGGCGGTAAGCTTGCCCATAGTCACTGTGATAGTGGCTGTGCGGTCGTTGTTGGCATCGCTGTTGGCAGCCACTGCCACTGTCATGCCGGTTTCAGTCTTGGTCACTGTGCACCACGATGCGCTGCTCTCGGCAGTCCATGCATCCGACGACTTCACCTGAACGTTGCTCTGGCTTGCATCGCAGCCGAAATTGAGGGCTGTCGTTCCCACGGTGAGATATTCCTTCGGAGCATCCGGCTCAATCAGTTCCTCATCGCCCGGGTCGATGTCGCCATTCACGTCGACGCGTGCCACTGTGGCATCGAGCGAGATTCCGGTGTCGCCTATGCTTCCGTATTCATCGGGAGGAGTCGGGGTGTCCTTGAGCGAAAAGGTGATTGTGTGGTGATAGCCCGGTGCTACGGCGTTGGTGAGGACGCGGTAGTCGCTCACCTCGAAGCCGTCGACCTTTCCGTTGAATTTAGCGGCAATTGTGGTGTTGCCCTCCACATACTTGAAGTAACCCGAGCGGGTCTCGTCGCCGGCGAAGTCGAGTGTTTCGCTTTCGGCAACTGTCACGGTAACTGTCACGTCACTCATGTGTGCGCGAAGCTCATCGGTGTAGTCAATCGACACTTTCACATTCTTCAGCGTGCACACTATCGGGTCAACGGTGACAATGTCGTTGGCTTTAACCGTAAACTGGTTGCTCTCGCCCTGGAAGTAGGGAGCATCGAATGCTGCCACCTGCTCTTCGGCGTTGTATGCCTCAACCACATAGTCACCCACGGGGAGTGCTATGAGTTCGGGCATATTGCCGTAGATGAACGACTGGTTGCCCTCTGCGCTTGCTGCGCTGGTGCCGTCGACGCGCTTTATGTTCACTGTGTCTTTGCTCACAGGTTCCGCGCCGGCGCGGCTGCTGATGATTAATTCGGACTTCTTCACCGAAAGCGACATGTTGGCAAACGACACGATGCCCTCTCCCTTTTTATTCTCGTCGGTGCCTTCACCGCCGGGATATGTAGGGCTGTCGCAACTCGTCATTGCTGCGAGTGCTGCCACGCCTATCATTAATATGCTTTTTATCTTTTTCATTTCCTTCTGTTTTTCATTAGTTAGTAACTGAATGTCAAGTTATCCACCGTAAGAATTGCTCCATACTTCGATGCCTCACCGTCAGCATGCAGATGGTCTGACACCTTGATATTACCTGCTGTACGATTCGAAGACTTAATTTCAATCTTCAAAGTCGTAGCTTTCTTATTTGTCACTGTATAGGTTATGGGAACATTGAATACAGTATAATCACCTACAGCTTCAAGTTCCTTTGTACCTTTGCCAATTTCAGTTGAACCATTCAACATTGTAACTGTAACCAATGCATTTTCGGTAGCGTCCTGTTCGTCACGGCTATATTTATAATATCCGTTCATTGAAGATGGTCGAACATCGAACGATGTATTCAGATTAAGTTCTCCTGCTGAAATATTTGCCACCTCAGGTATAGTTGTGTTATAATATGGGGTACCGGCAAACTTTCCAGTTCTGTCTGGGGTAACACCTGTATGCGACCAACCAACATTTCTGACCACCATAGCGACCTGACCATTCTGTGCAGTAAGTTTTTTATATACATCGGGAGTGGTTTTTGTGTTAGTGTGATGCTTGGCAGTCCACGACAATGTAGTATTGTAAGTAGAAGGGACAACAAACCAGCTATTCAGATTTGTTCCCGTAAGGTCGGTCTTGCAAGTTTGGTCGTTGATGCTTGTCCATCCATCGGGTTCGCTGATAGTGAACGACTCCCAGTTTTGGTATGTGATTGCTCCTGTTAACCATGAGCCACTCACGTTCATCTCAGTTACTGTTTTTGTTACCGAAATATTCTCAAAGTCACCATTAGGCACACCCTTTGCCTCCTCGGTAGTGAACGACACGGGATAAGTGAGTCCGTTATCCATTGTCACTACGGCATTGTAGGTGGTGTTGGCGGTCAAGCCAGTGAAAGTGCACTTGCCCACTGCATCGAATGTCTCTGAGCGCGATGTGCCGTTGAGCGTGATCGAAGTCACCTTGTCCTTCATTCTCGATGGTGCCAGTGTGATTGCAGCCTTTGTAGCCCACACATCGTAGTCGTTGGCAACCACCTGTACCAGACGCTTCAGCGTCACCACATCTGATTCAGTAGTATTATAAATAGCCTTCAGGTCAACATCGTCCTCGCTCTTAGGAATGTTTATCTTCACGCGATAAAGGTTGCCTCCCTTCGATGTTACTTCGGCGATTGTGCAGTCGCCAAACACACCCATTGCGTTAGTGGCCTTGAATTTCACCTTGTCGGCAAGGTTCTTGCCATTGTAGGTGAAGTCAAACTCAGCCTGAGTGTCACCATAATAGAGGTCGGCAGGATTGCTGATGGTAAGGATTGGCTTGGGAGCCTCAACCGTAAGCTCCACTGCATCGCAAGTGCGGCCGATCTTGTCGACAACCGAAATTGTAAACTTGTGAGTTGAGTTGCCGCCCGATACAGCCAGTTTCGGCAATATGTTGGTGAGGTCGATTTGGGCAATCTTGTCTACGTTGCCGCTCCACAATCCCACTGTAGTCACGCCAAGCGAGGTGAGAGTGTTCTTCACGGCGTCAGTAGCACCTACAAGCTCCACATCACCCTGGAGGTTGCTGAGAGCCGGTGTCGGCGACGCAATGTTGAGCGTAACTGTCTTTATGCCGCCCTGAGCAAGAACTGTCACCTTCAGGTCGTTCTCGGCAGCATCGCCCTCAAGAATGTCGATGGCAGTGCCGCTGGTGAAGCCTATTGCAGTAAGCTCGGGTGCCGGAGTGATAACGATGTCGTCGCTCACGTCGATTTCAATGGGCTGGAGGTCGGTGGTGTCGTCGAATGTCACAGTAATGGTGGCTTTGCCCACTTCACCGCCGTTGGCATCAACCTTCACGTGATAGTGTGTTCCGGGCTGCGCATCGGTGATTGTTGCAGCCTCCACCTTGTAGTTCACGCCGTTTTGCTTCGTCACGTCGATGGTGATTGTCACATTGCCCGGCTTCACATACACCCAGTCCGACGAAGTGTCTGCCTGGTCGATGGTTGGCATTTCGATGGTGTTTGTGCCGTTCGACGAATGTATTTCAGTGCTGTATGCCGTGAAATAATTGATGAAAGCCTCTGTGTACTCCACAGTCACGGCAGTGTTGGCAAGCTTTGCCACCAGTGTTGGCTGAGTCTCCTCGCCGTCGTAAACGTTGAATGTAGTGCTTCCTTCGAAGTAGGGCTTTCCCGCACCCTCTTCCTCAATGTCACCATAAGTAGCCTCAAGAGAGTAAGCTCCAACAGGGAAATCTGTTCCGACAAACTCACTCAGTCCGGTGAAGGTCTTGTCGAATTTCCCATCATCTTTCACTAAGCGGAACGAAAAACCGCTAAGCTCCGGAGTGTCGCCTTTAGGCATCGACTCAGGTGTCGACTCGGCACGGCTCTGCGTGCGTGGGTTCGAAACTGAATAGTCGATTGTGAATTCCGGGCTTATCGTTCCCGAGCCATTCGTCAAGCCTTTAGTCTCGTCCTGGCACGATGCCACGAGCAGAGCAAGAGCCGACAACGGCAAAAACAGCTTAAAATTCATGTTCGAAATCTTGTTATTGGTGTTAATACTTTATTTGTTTCTTCACTTGTAAATCGCGACATTTTCACACAAATTGAGACATACTTTTCCCTTTGGAGCCACGATTTCACAGTGCAAAGATATAACAAATCTTGAAATATTTATACAAAACAGCCTAAAAAATGCTACTTTTCTTGCGAAATCGACAAATTTGCACATATACTCAAATCGTCACACTTCAATTTGCACATAACACCCACCCCCAAAACGCCGAATCCGACAGCCGAATCCCGAAAAACAAAGCGGGAAGAAGCCACTTGGCCTCCTCCCGCTTTGAAAGTGTATAGAAATTTGTGATGATTTCAATCCATTACTGCCTGCAAGCGTCGATGGCAGCGCGAATGTCGGCAAAAATGCCCTCCACTGTACCCGATCCGTGAATTGCAGCATACAGCCCTTCAGCCACATAGAAGTCGCGGAGCGGTGAAGTCTGCGAGTGATACACTTCAAGGCGCTTCTTGATGGTTTCAAGGTTGTCGTCGCTGCGGCCGGAATCCTTTCCGCGCTTGATGAGGCGGTCAATCAGCTCCTCCTCAGGCACTTCAAGCCCAATCACAATGTTCACCTGCGAGCCGCGCTCGGCAAGCATCGTCTTGAGCGCCTTTGCCTGCTCGATTGTGCGAGGAAAACCGGCGAATATCACGCCATTGCGCGTGGCATCGGGATTT
>CAMFSS010000185.1 GCA_945983195.1 uncultured Prevotellaceae bacterium
GGTGGCTACTCTGGCAACGCCTGACCATACGACGCCGGTTGCGCCAATGCACAGGCAATTCGGAAAACGTGGGAAATTGCGATGCTGTGGCTCTGCCTACGGTTTCGATTATCGTGTATTGCCACAACGATGCCGAAAACCTGCGCCGTGCCCTCCCCTACCTGATGAACCAGAACTACCCTGAATATGAGGTGATTGTGGTGAACGACGGAATGGTGGTCGACGACAGCAATGTGATAGCTGAATTCAGATGCCAATATTCCAACCTCTACGAAACGTTTGTTCCCGATGACACTCGCAATGTGTCACGCCGCAAACTCGCCCTAATGGTGGGAATAAAGGCTGCCAAGCACGACATAATTGTCGCCACCAACGCCAACTGCCGACCTACGTCGGACAACTGGCTGCGGCTGCTTTGCCGCAACTTCACACAGGGAATCGACGTGGTGATAGGACAATCGGTCTACAACCACCGCAGCGACCGCCAAAGCGGACACATGTTCCGCTGCTTCGACTCGGTGTGCACACGCACTCTCTACACCGCGTGGGCCATTGCCTGCAAGCCCTATCGAGGCACTTGCGACAACCTTGCCTACCGCCGCGACACATTTTTCGCCAACAAGGGATTCTCAAAGTCGATGAATCTGCACTATGGCGACGACGACATCTTCGTGAGCGAAATAGCAAATGCCGGCAACACTCGCGTGGAGCTGTCGCCTGAGAGCTTCGTCAGCACATTCTACGACGAGCCTGCACGCGCACTCCGTGAACAGAAGAGCCGCTACGACTTCACCTCACGCTACATCAGCACCCGAGCATTCACCGCCAGCCACACAATGGCAGCGGTCTACTGGCTCAATTTCGTGGCAATAGTGCTGCTCACCCTTGTAGCGGCAATCAACCTGGCAGCGATATTCGCTCCGGCATTCATCGCAGCCATCAGTGGCAGTCTGCTTGCCACCTTGCACCCTGAAACCATCACAACGGGTGCCGTGCATTTCACCCAAGGCATCTTTGGCATCACCGATGTGATGCTGACGGCATCGCCGCTGCTGCTTCTGCTGATTCACTCGCTGCCGGGCATATTGGCGTATCGCAGCGTGGCACGAATGTTGCGCATGCCGCGCCTATTCTTCACAGTGCCGCTGTTCACCCTTGCACGCCCGATTGTTGATTTGCGCTACCACCTACGCGGCCACCGCTACCGCCAGCAAAACTTCACCTGGCAGCGTCTGAAATAGCGCCACAGATGCCTCAGGGCTATTACAAGGAGTTAAACAAAATCCCAATCCTCCAAATTTCCCCACTACTTTCTTCACCACACTCACCGAAAACCGCAACAAAATCCTTGCCGAAAGAAAAAAAGTCTTTCGAGTATTCAACCTTCATTTACGGTTACTTTCAAGCCACTTTTCAAAATCTTCTTTCTCACGAGCATCAAGCATAACCTTACCATCGGGGCGGGTTGAAACAAGATATCGGTAGATGTCAGCATCGTCCATTTCATTAGCCTCCCTTACCAAAAGTTGCTCAATATAATTTTTCAGATTCAGCCCCATTGTAGCGGCTTTTACTGTAAGCGTCCGAAAAACGTCGTCAGGAATATCTATGAGCTTGCGACGCGATGGCATTTTAGATACAATAGAAGTTTCCATTTCTTTGGTTGTTTTTTGACGGAATGAACATAAAACTCCAAGCTTGCTTTAGCAGCTACGCCAACTTACAAGCTTTACTGCACAAAGATATATCATATATACGACATATACAAGAAACCCATCGCAATTTATCCATTTTTTGACAGCAGAAATCAATAGAAATCAAGCATTATTCGAAATCCTCTTATGCAAAATTCACGATAAAAACATAGTGTTTTAGAAGAAATTTTATACCTTTGCATAAAATAGTCTGTATCTCAGCGTAACAGCTCAAGCAAGCTTGGCTCTTCTGCGCTCGATATGCATTATTCGCAATAATATTTTTATAGAAAATGGCACGATTAATTAAAGAAACTCCAATTCTCTATGGTGAAGAAGCTCGCCTTTTCGAACTGAGAGCGGCTAACGTAAAGCCTCTCCCAAAGGAAAAGCGCGACAAGATCCTTGCCGACTACGAATTTATGCGCAAAAGAGGTGTTAATTGCACATTCTAATGCATGGATTTTAACACCGACAAAATCAGTTATCGAAGACTTGGCATCGGAGACTATGTTAAGACATTCGATTGTGGAGATGAAGACCTCAATCACTTCATTCTCAACGATGCGCCATTATATTACCAGGCCCGGTTATCCACAAGCTATGTTCTTGAAGATACCGAAACAAGCGAAGTCATAGGCTATTTCAGTTTGGCACACGATAGGATATCGCTAACTGATTTTCCAAGCAATTCCTCATATAACCGATTTCGCAAGCAATATTTTGCCCAAGGCAAAATGTTCAGAAGCTATCCTGCCATAAAAATTTGTCGCTTGGCAACAAGTCTTAACCATCAAGGAGAGGGTATCGGAACACTAATTGTTAATATGATCATTTCATCGTATCAGCAAGATAACAGGGCCGGTTGCCGATTTATTACCGTTGATGCTTACGCCAACGCCATTCCATTCTATCTTAATCGTGGCTTCTTTCCACTTTCAAAGGAAGACGCTGGAGCCGACACTCGCCTCCTGTTTTTCGACCTGAAGCAACTTGAAGCATAACCTTTTACTGTAAGCGTCCGAAAAACGTCGTCAGGGATATCTATGAGCTTGTCCGCAAATACTCGCCAATCAAGTGCGCAATGCTTTATGCCCTTGCCCTACTGCGCGACAACGACAAAGCCCGAGCCACACAATTGCTTGACGAAATGGAGTCGCATCGCGATGGTTATCTCATGGCAGGAGAGTATCACACAGCAAGATTCCTTGTCGAGCAATGCGATGCACGTTCCTCAGCCGGGATTATAACTTCTCAGAATCATTAGCCATACCACCGTTGCAATTTTGATGATTTCTCAAATGCAGTTGTACGGATTTCCCAGAATCCAGAGTTAACACGATCTTACTCAATCTAAGGGATTTGGGGAGGTGAGGCCGGTGAGGTCGAATTTATATAGGGTTTCTTTTGTGGAGATTTGGTTGAAAAACGCAACCATATAGATGGGATAGTAGGTGATTCTCCCTATGGTATGGACATTATCCTGACAGAACACGAATGCCGAGGGCACCCGGTAATCATCATTTTCCATCACATTGCTCAACGCGTTGTGCCGCTCATAGTCTTTGCCCGACTTAACTTCTATGGGCAACACATTGTTGTCATATTCCACCAAAAAGTCAATTTCGCCCTGCCTTTTGCTGTTGAAGTAGTATAGAGAATGATGTCCTCCATCAAAGCCATGGGCATAAAGCTCTTGCGCCACAAGATTTTCAAATATTGAACCAAAGTTGATGTTTGGATTTTGGCTCAACAGCTTAGTTTGAATATTGCCTCCATACATGGCAGCAAGCAACCCCACATCGTTCAAGAAAAGCTTAAAGAGATTTCGCTGTTTGTTCAGTAGCAATGGCACTTGCGGCTCCTCAACATTGAAAGTAGGAATTGCAACACCTGCATTTTTCAGCCATAAGAAACTATTTTCATACTTGCTGAATCGGGCTTTCACATTTAATTCTTTCCAAATGAACCGCATGTATTTTGCATTCAATTCCGACGGTATCAGGTCGTAAATATCCTCAATCAGCAATTTATGGTCAGGGTCATATTTAGTAATGTCGCGTTTGTAAGTGCGTATAATGCTTCGTTGCTGTTCCTGCACCTTGCGAAGATTGTTGGTATCAAGATACGATTGAACAACGGCAGGCATACCCCCTACCACAAGGTATAATCTTAGAGCTTCAAGCATTCTCGTATGAATGAAGTCATCAACCGGCTGTTTCTCATCAAAGCACTTCTTGATATGCTCGACAACGCTTGCCGCAATGCCTATTGCCTCAAAAAATTCGGCAAGGTCAAGTGGGTACATTTCCATTTCATTCATATAACCAACCGGCACACTTCGCAAATCATCAAGCTCCACACCCAACAACGAACCGCTCATCACATACTGATAGCTACCTTCATCTACAAGAAATTTAATAGCTGTCACTATCTCTTTGCATTCCTGCACCTCATCAAAGAAAATCAAGGTTTTTCCGGGAACCAATGGTTTCTTTGCCAACGCAGACAGACGCAACAACAAATCCTTTGCTCCTTTATGCTCGTTGAACACCTCAACGGCATCGGGCTGGTCAACAAAATTGATTTCGATAAAATTGTCGAAATATTCCTTTCCAATCTTTCTGATGGAGAAAGTTTTGCCCACTTGTCGCGCACCTGTAACCAACAGAGATTTCTTATCATTAAGCAAAAAGTGCCTTATGTGTGCCTCAGCTTTTCGTGTAATCATAACAAAATTGTTTTATTAAGTGCAAATATACAACATCTTATTGAAATACAATAACAAACGGAGGAAAATTTACACTTTTCCAAGGTATTTTTAGGGTATTTTTTACACTTTTCCAAGGTGAAAATGGCATAAAATTTACATTTTTCCAAGGTGTTTTAGGGGTATTTTTTACATTTTTCCAAGATTTTTTGGGTGATTTTGCACTGTGGCGATGCAGATTTTGGGTGGATTTGCATTTTTTTTGGTGCAAATTTTGGTGATTTTTGCATTTTTTTGATGCAAAATTGAGAGATGAGTGCTATATTTGCAGAAAAATCATGTGATATGGAAAAATTATATGAATATTTCCTGCGGAAATTAAGCAGCACTCCAACCAAATTTTTCCGCTACATATTTCACGACATCAAGTGGCAAGGCCGTGCATTTGGCATAGTGGGACCCCGTGGTGTGGGCAAATCCACAATGCTACTACAATATATCAAGCTGAATCTCAACACAAGCGACACGCTATATGTGTCGGCAGATAATGTGTATTTCAGCGCAAGCTCTTTAGTCGCCCTTGCTGATAATTTCGTGAAAATGGGAGGGAAGCACCTTTTCATCGACGAAATTCACAAATATCCCAATTGGTCGCGTGAACTAAAGCAGATTTACGATGGCTATCCCGACTTGCAGATTGTGATTTCGGGATCTTCG
>CAMFSS010000186.1 GCA_945983195.1 uncultured Prevotellaceae bacterium
CGTGCAACGTCGTAGATGATTGTCAGAGGCTCTATTGCCACTTCAATCAACTGATAGGCAATTTCCGGAACATCATCGACATAGCGTTCAAGCCGATTTTCGCTGTCGAGCAGTACGAGCATAGCTTTGCTGTCGGCACGTCGTTTCAGGTCGTAGACCCGTTTCACAGCCTCGGCATTGGTTGCATCGCATCCTATCCCCCATATTGTGTCGGTGGGATAAAGGATTAGTCCGCCTTTGCGCAGTATTTCAATGCATTTTTTTATATCTTCTTCCATTATGATAATTCAATAAAAATGAAACAATGTGTGGGATTCGCAATTGGAAATATCAGATTAACGAATAGCCAAAATGCAGGCTTTCAAACCCGGATATTCCACAAAGTTTCGCATAAATCATTCAAAGATAAAACAACTTTTTCAATTCACGAAATATTTTTCACTTTCCATGCACCAGAAAATTATTTATCGATTAAATGTGGCTCATATTGCTTATTTTTTAGTAAAAAACTGCCGAAGTATGAAAGATTATGTCTAATTTTGTAAATCAATTCGAAAAGAGTATTGATGGCACTCGATATTAGTCATAGCATGTCGGTAGGCACATTTGGCCTTGCGCTGAGTGGAGGAGGTGCCCGCGGTTTCGCACACATTGGTGCTTTGAAGGCTCTCGAAGAATGTGGAATCAAGCCTTCGGTGCTTGCCGGCGTGAGTGCAGGCAGCATCGTCGCCTGTATGTATGCTGCCGGACTGACTGTTGATGAAATGCTGCGTGCGTTTGCCGACAAGTCGTTCAACGACCTTGCTGAGCTGAATGTACCCAAAGATGGCTTTTTCAGAATGAACAAATTTATGCGTTTTCTGCGAAAGACCATACCGGTTGCCAATATCGAGGAGCTTGCCATTCCCACAGTAGTGTGTGCTACCGACCTGTCGCATTGCACATACAAGGTGTTCGATTCAGGGGCGATAGCTGAGTGCGTAGCTGCATCGTGCAGCATACCAGTAGTGTTCAGCCCTATGAAAATCGACGGTTTTTATTACATTGATGGCGGTGTGCTGCATAATTTGCCCTCGGCACCTATTCGTAACCGGTGTGATGTGCTAATGGGCATTAACGTAAGTCCCTTTGTGCATGAAGAGAAGTTCCGTCCTTCTATTCTTGAGGTGGCACAACGCAGCTACAAGATGATTTCGCGCAGCAACCTTGATGCCGACTTGGCTCTGTGTGACATGGTAGTGGAGATGGACAGCATAGCTAATCATAAGGTGTTCAGCATAAAGGCTATGTGGGAAATCGCCGAGAAAGGATATGAAGAAACAATAAAAATATTAAAACAAAATAATTTATATAACAGAAACAATGGCAACGACTGAACGCAAGATTATTAAGCCTGTCATTTACCAACTATTCCCCCGCCTGTTCACCAACACGTGTGACAAGTGCGTACCATACGGTACAATTGAGCAGAATGGCGTGGGAAAAATGAACGATATTACTGATTTCGTACTTTCGAAGATAAAAGATTTGGGCGTAACCCATGTGTGGTACACCGGTGTGATTGAACATGCCCATACTACCGACTACACTGCATACGGCATAGAACGCGACAATCCATGCATTGTGAAGGGTAATGCAGGATCTCCATACGCTATTAAGGACTACTATGACATCGACCCTGATATAGCTGAAGATGTGGAGCATCGCATGGCTGAGTTTGAGGCTTTGGTGAAGCGCACACACCACGCTGGAATGAAAGTGATAATTGACTTTGTGCCTAACCATGTGGCACGCCAATATCATTCCGATGTGAAACCCGCAGGAATAGAGGATCTCGGTGAAGGTGATGATACTACAATGCAGTTCGCGCCCACAAATAATTTCTACTATATCCCTCGTCAGCAGTTTGCACCTCACGATGTCTTTCTTGGAGAGGGTGATTCAGCTTACCGTGAGTTTCCGGCTAAGGCTACTGGAAATGATTGCTTCACGGCTTTCCCCGGTCGCAACGACTGGTATGAAACTGTGAAACTTAACTATGGTGTTGACTATGGCAATGGTACACAACACTTCTCCCCTATTCCCGGCACATGGTTCAAGATGCTCAACATTCTTCGCTTCTGGTGCTCGAAAGGAATTGACGGTTTCCGTTGCGACATGGCTCACATGGTGCCAGTGCAATTCTGGAAATGGGCAGTGCCACTTGTGAAAGAGAAATACCCCAATGTGGTGTTCATAGCAGAAATATATGATGTGAACCTCTATCGCGACTACATATACAATGGAGGTTTCGACTATCTTTATGACAAGGTCAACCTCTACGATACATTGCGCGGCATACAGTGCAACAATGTGTCGGCAGCAAGTCTGACCAATTGCTGGCAGACAGTAGATGGAATTGCCGGACACATGCTCAATTTCCTTGAAAACCACGATGAACAGCGATTTGCATCGTGGCAATATGCAGGTGACGCATCACTTGTGCTGCCTTCGCTTGTGGTGAGTGCTACAATGGCTTGCGGCCCAATGATGATTTATCACGGGCAAGAGCTTGGAGAGCGTGCAATTGATGCTGAAGGCTTCAGCGGTCGTGACGGACGTACCACTATATTTGATTACTGGAGCATACCTACTGTGCGCCGCTGGTACAATCAAGGAAAGTGCGATGATGAGCACCTGTCGCGATTCGAGCTTAATCTGCGCCGCATCTATCAAAAGGTGCTTTTGCTGTGCAACAACGAGAGAGCCATTGCTGAAGGAGCATTCTTCGACCTTATGTATGTCAACTATGGCAATCTGAATCCTCACCGCCAGTACACATATTTGCGCAGCTACAAGAGCGAGACGCTGCTCATAGCAGTAAATTTCGACAATTCACCTTGCAGTATCAATATCAATCTGCCGCTGCATGCCTTTGAGTGTCTGGGCATAAAGCAGTGCGAGGTCACGGCAGTGGAGTTGCTTAGCGACCGCAGCACTACGGCAATGCTCGACACTACTACGCCATTCCACACCGATATCGATGCCAATGGTGCAGTGATTTGGAAACTTACCCCATTGCGACGGACGTCTAAAAGGACTAAAGTGGCGAAGTGATGTTCAATTTCTTTGTCAAAGAGGTTGAAATATCCATAAAAATGCGTAACTTTGCAAAAAATTCAAAAGCCAATCTACATATAAATATTATGTGTAACTCAGTAACTCCATTCAAGGTTTTCTCAGGTACTAAATCACAATATTTAGCTGAGCAAATCTGCCAAGACCTTGGTGTCGAACTTGGCAAAATGAATATCCAGCGTTTTGCCGACGGTGAATTTGAAGTGTCATTCGAGGAATCAATCCGAGGATGTGAAGTTTATCTAATCCAATCGACTTTCCCAAACTGCGACAATCTCATGGAGCTTCTTCTCATGATTGATGCAGCTAAGCGTGCTTCGGCTAAGTCGATTATTGCAGTAGTCCCCTATTTTGGTTGGGCACGTCAGGACCGCAAGGACAAGCCTCGTGTGTCGATTGCTGCAAAGCTTGTTGCCGACCTGCTAAGCACTGCCGGAATTGACCGACTCATTACTATGGACTTGCATGCCGACCAAATTCAAGGTTTCTTTAACGTTCCTGTTGACCACCTCTATGCTTCTTCATGTTTTATCCCTTACATTCAGTCGCTTAAGCTTGAGGATTTGGTTATTGCATCGCCCGATGTGGGTGGCGCAAAGCGTGCCAATTCCTATGCTAAGTATCTCAACACTCCGCTCGTTCTTTGCCACAAGCAGCGTGCCAAAGCCAATGTCGTTGAGAATATGACTATTATCGGTGATGTAAAGGACAAAGATGTGATTTTGGTTGATGATATGGTTGATACAGCCGGAACCATCTGCAAGGCAGCCAACCTCATGAAGGAGAATGGTGCACGCTCGGTGCGAGCTCTTGCATCACATGCCATCATGAGCGACCCCGCATCGCAACGCATCGACGAAAGTGCTCTCACTGAGATGATTTTCTCTAATAGTATTCCTATGAACAAGGATTGCAAGAAGGTGACAATCTTAAGCATTGCCAATCTGTTTGCCGACACTATACGTCGTGTTCATGAGAACCAGTCGATTAGCTCTCAGTATCTCATCAAGTAATTTTTGATAAATTAATAAAGGCAAAAGTCCCGGTGTGAAAAAACTCACATCGGGACTTGCTTTTGTTTATTAACTGCTATATCACATTGTGTGTTTTCACTTGATGATTATTTTAGTTGTTTCATTACCAACTTTCACGATGTAAAGTCCGGCTGAAGGCAATGTGAATTGGGCATTACCTGCCGAAGCCTTTGCAGTTGTTACGAGTGCTCCTGCGGCTGAATAAACTGCTACATTGCTGTCGCTGGCAACTCCGCTAACTGAAACCTCATTACCGTAGACAGTTACAAACGATTTCTTTATGACATCAGATTTTGCAACACCTGTGTTCGGGTCGAATTTCACGCAAAGTTTTCCATTACTGTTTGCTTGCAGAAGAATCTTGCAAGTTTCGGTTGCTGATGCCTTTATCGGAGTAACCAACAGGTTGCCGTTTACAATTTCAGCCTCAATTTCACTGTTGGCACCATTTTCAATTGCTTTCACAGTCTTTACAATTGAAGCTTCAATGTTGTCATCGTCGGTAACTATTCCTTCGAGGGAGAGGGTCGTTGGCTCGTTAAGACTTATAGTTGCTTCAAGGTCGGCAATTACGGGTTTAGCCACATCGGGGAATACTGGCAGTGACGGGAACCAGTAGTTGGCAATCATGCTGAAGTCCTCAATTTTATTGCCGTCGGCATCATATTGCCTGAAAATGTATGTCTGGTCACCCCAAGAGTGGAATAGAGATGTGTAAAGTTCGTCAGTTTCGGGGTCTACGCGCATAGAGCAGCCATAAATCTGCCAGTTCTCACCATCGGCATCGAGGTCGATTATTTTCGTAAATGTGCCATTGTCGATATCAAACTTGAATACTTTCTGTCCGCTGAACCAAGAGCTGTCGCCACCGTTCCAATAGAGGACGTTGCTCTGAGTGCTCGCACAGAATCCGTCGGGAGTCCATGCATACCATGAGTAGGCAGGTCCATTGATTCCGTCAGGT
>CAMFSS010000187.1 GCA_945983195.1 uncultured Prevotellaceae bacterium
GGTTGATCTTCTTGTTGTTGCTGACGTTGGTGCGGCGCATGCGTGCGGGGCGCTTCATCTCAAGGTCCGCTGGCTCACTTTGAGTCCGGCATCCTCGCAGGCTTTCGCAAAAAAATCGCAGTCGATTGTCAACTGTCCCACCTTTTTGAGAAGACGGTCTTTCTCGGCAGTCACCTTCCTGAGCTCGCTCTTGCTCTGAGAGTCTTTCCCGAAGGCTTTGTCCGCATTGTCATGCAGCTCGTTCTTCCATTCCGTGATTTTCGAGGGTGCCACGCCATACTTTTTGGCCAGCGTCTCCAGCGGTTCTGTTTCCCTGAGGGCTTCCACGGCGACCTTGGCCTTGAAAGCTGCTGTGAATTTCGATTGTCTTGCCATTTTGATTTTCTTCTTTTCCACAAAGATAGCGATTTTTCCTCATGCCACCATCTTTGTGACTGTCTGAAAATCGGGGAGTATACAGTAGCTGCTTTTCCCTAAATTTGGTAATCTCAATGAAAGATAGTAACTTTGCAAAAATTTTTTTACGCAAAGACATTTTAACTGAACAATGACATTTGAAGAATTAGGAGTCCGAGAGGATTTATTGAAGGCTATTGCCGAAATGGGTTATGAAAATCCTATGCCTGTACAGGAAAAAGTGATTCCCCATTTGCTTAACGAAGACAATGATGTGGTGGCTCTCGCACAGACCGGGACAGGAAAAACTGCGGCTTTCGGTCTGCCGGTGCTGCAACGTATAGTGGTGGAGCAGCTTTCCACTCAAGCTCTAATCATTGCACCTACACGCGAACTCTGCCTGCAAATCAGCGGCGACCTTGCCGACTACTCAAAATATATCGACGGACTGAAAGTGCTGCCCGTCTACGGCGGCTCAAGCATCGAGAGCCAAATTCGTGCCGTGCGTGCCGGTGTGCAGATAATCGTTGCCACTCCTGGACGTCTTATCGACCTTATTGAGCGCAAGGTGGTGAATCTCACCGATGTGCACACGGTGATTCTCGACGAGGCCGACGAAATGCTCAATATGGGTTTCGTCGACGACATCAACAACATACTCTCGCATGTGCCCGAGGAGCGCAAAATGCTCATGTTCTCAGCCACTATGCCGCCCGAAATTGCCAAGATTGCCGCCCAATTCATGCGCAACCCCGAGGAGTACGTAATCGGTACTCGCAATGAGGGTGCCGAGAATGTGCGCCACATCTACTATCTCGTGCACGCTCGCGACAAATATGAGGCTCTGAAGCGCGTTGCCGCCTACAATCCCCATATCTACGGCATAATCTTCTGCCGCACTCGCCGCGACACCCAGGAAATAGCCGACCGTCTTATCCAGGACGGCTATAACGCCGATTCGCTCCACGGCGACCTCTCGCAGGCGCAGCGCGACATGGTGATGAAGAAATTCCGCGAACGCAACCTGCAACTGCTGGTTGCCACCGATGTGGCTGCCCGTGGCCTTGATGTTACCGACCTTACTCACGTTATCAACTATGGGCTTCCCGACGACATCGCCACCTACACTCATCGAAGCGGCCGTACGGGACGTGCCGGAAAGACCGGCGTTTCGGTATCGATAGTCCACTCGAAGGAAAAAGGAAAGATTCGAGACATAGAGACGCGCATACGCAAAAAGAGAGAGCACAGCGAAGTGCCCACTCCCCAGCGAATCATCGAGAAGCAGCTCTTCAACCTTGCCGACCGCATCGAAAAGGTGGAGGTCGATGAAGATGAAATGGCGAAATACATTCCTGCCATTCAGAAGAAGCTCGAATGGCTCAGCGAGGAAGACCTGCTAAAGCGTGTTCTCTCCCTCGAATTCAACCGCCTGCTCGAATACTACCGCGATGCACGGCAGCTCGACATCGTTACCACCATGATGGAGCGCAAGAAGGACGACCGCAAGGGCGAACCACGCACCGACGGCGAGAAAGACCGCCGCGTGGCTGAAAAAGGCTACGAGCGAATCTACATCAACGCCGGAAAAGCCGACGGCTTCTTCGCTGTCAACCTTATCGACCTGCTCAACCAGAACACTCACGGACAGCGTGTCGATGTGGGTCGCATCGACCTGCTCTCGCACTATTCGCTTTTCGATGTGCGCAAGGGCGATGCTCACCGCGTGGTTAGCGCACTCAAGGGTGCCGACTTCTATGGCACACGTCTTTACTGCGAAATTGCCGATGCCGAGAAGGACTATGCCGCCGAAAGCAAAAAAGAGGGCAAGAAAAAGGGTAAGGAGAAGCGCGAAAAGCACAGCGAGGAAAAGCAGCTTAACCGCCGCGAGCGTCGTGCATTGAAGTTTGGCAATGCTGCCGAGAAACCCCGCAAAAACGATGAAGACTTCTGGCTCGACGACGATTTTGCCTCCAAGCCCAAAAAGCGCAAGAGCGACAAAGCCGAAGGTGCCGGCCGTCCCAAGAAGCGCAATAACGACGATTGGGGGGACGTCCAGCCCAAAAAATCGAAAAAATCGGAGTCGAAGCGCGAGAAACACGGCAATTACGACAAATTCTCCAAAAAGAAACACTAAAATATCACTACCGACGCTTATTTTCATGAAATAAGCGTCTTTTTTTCGCAAAAATTCAGTAATTTCACGCACTGAAATTATTTCATTGCTATGAGAATAAAGAAATCAATATTTCTATTGGCACTTGCACTGTGCGCCATTGCTGCAACTCAAGCCCGCACTGCCGGCGACGTTTTCTGCTCATCAAGCAGCGACGTTTTTAATGTAATCCCTGCCAATATGCGTGCCGAAATGCTCGCATATCTTGAAGTAGGACGTGTAGTCCCCGTTGAGACTGCCTACGGCGAGGAGGCAAAGCTTGTGCGCGCCACCGACAATTACGTGAAAGTGCGAATGAGTGCCGCATCCGAGGTGGAAATGCTTATGCTCACCAGCTCTCGCGACACCGTGCTCCTTGTGGTGCAGACCGTGGAAACACAGACACGCGAAAGCCGCTTCACGGCAATCGACACCGAAGGGAACCCGTTGCGCCTCGACAAGCTGCTGAAAGAGCCGCAGATGAAAGATTTCGTGCGGTTGCCCAAAGGCTCGAAGATGAAGCCCGACGATGTTTTGGCAAAAGTGCGTTTTCCGCTTATCTCCTACTCAATCAACGACTCGGCAATGACTCTCACCGCCCGACAGAATCTCAAGGAGTTCATGAGCACTGATGACTACGCCGAAATAGCCCCCTACCTCACCGACTCCATCACATTCCGCGCCCACGGCACACGCTTCAAGCCCCTAAAATAGCACCTTTTTTGCCCAGCGCGACAAACTCAACATACTCAACCAAAATTTTATTTCTGGAACAATGCATTTTTGCAGCTTTTCAGAAACAAAACCGAATTTTCACCCCTTTTTCCTCAATAAGTGCAGAATTTCGCCATTTTTCACTATTTTTGCATCATCTAAATCACTTCGACGATGAACGAATCACTGAAAAACAGCATTTTGAAGCTGCTGAAGCGAGAAATTGTACCGGCTACGGGCTGCACCGAGCCGGTAGCTGTGGCTCTCGCTGCCGCCCGTGCTCGCGAACTTGCCGCAATTGCCCCATCTCAAATCGAGGCTATTGAGTGTAGCCTGAGTGCCAACATCATAAAGAACGCCATGGGTGTAGGGATTCCCGGCACGGGAATGATTGGATTGCCCATTGCCGTGGCTCTCGGCGTGATTATGGGAAAGTCGGAGCGCGGACTGGAATTGCTCGGGCACGTCAGTCCTAATGCGCTCACCAACGGCAAAGAGCTTGTGGCAAAAGACATCATCAAAGTGTCGCTTGCCGAAGATGCCCCCGACCTGCTCTTCATCGACATCACCGTGCGTGGCAACGGGCACACAGGCCGTGCCGTGATTCAAGGCTCGCATGAGAACTTCGTGCAGGAGGAAGCCGACGGCGTTGCCGTGGGGCAGACAAAGAAAGCATTGCAGTCGTGCGACGACGACGAAAACCCCGAACTTACGCTTCACACGGTGTGGGAGTTTGCCATGACCACACCACTCGAAGAACTATCGTTCATGCTCGAAACCCGCCAGCTCAACAAGGCAGCAGCCGAGTGGGCACTTATGGACCCCTACGGCCACCACGTGGGCCGCACACTCCACAGCGAGCGTCAGCGCAAAATCATGGGCGACAGCACATTCTCACGCATACTCTCCTACACATCGGCAGCTTGCGACGCACGAATGGGCGGCGCACCGGTGTCGGTAATGAGCAATTCCGGTTCGGGCAACCAGGGAATAGCCGCCACCATGCCGGTGGTGGTCTACGCCGAAGAGAATTTTGCCAGCGAGGAGCAGACAATCCGCGCCCTCACACTGAGCCACCTCACAGCCGTCTACATCAAGCTCAGCCTCGGCCGCCTCTCAGCCCTATGCGGCTGCGTGGTAGCTGCCACAGGCTCATCGGCAGGACTGTGCTACCTCATGGGCGGCGACTACAGCCGCGTGGCGGCCACGGTGAAGAATATGGTTGCCAACCTCACCGGCATGATATGCGACGGTGCCAAGCCAAGCTGTGCACTGAAGCTCGCCAGCGGAGTATCCACGGCTGTAGTGTCGGCAATGGTAGCAATGGAGGGGCAGGCAGTGAGTGCCCTCGAAGGGATAATCGACGACGATGTCGACAAGACCATTCAGAACCTCGTGGCAATAGGACCCGAATGCATGACGCAGACCTAAAACATGATTCTCAAGATCATGACCTCAAAATAGCACCTGAGTTTCGTGTCACCGCACAATCCCGCAAACTCACCGCTACCCCCTGCTTGCAGAATACAAAAAAAGTGCTACCTTTGCGGTAGCACTTTTTCGTGTGTACACCCATGGGGAGTCGAACCCCAATCGATGGAACCGGAATCCAGTATTCTATCCATTGAACTATGGGTGCATGCCGAGAAGTTTTGCTCGGCAAAATTAATAATATATTTGCTGCCACGCAAATTTTTTGTATTGATTATGAATGTAAAGATTGAAGATAGCTGGCACCGCGCTCTCGAAGCTGAGTGGAACAAGGACTATTTCAGCCGCCTGGTGCAATTTGTGAAGCAGGAATATGCCTCCAC
>CAMFSS010000188.1 GCA_945983195.1 uncultured Prevotellaceae bacterium
ATATAACTTAGGGAATAAATAATTTACGGTTATGTCACGATTGATGTTTATTCAATCACTAATGTGCCTTCATACGACACTTCTTCACTCTCCACTTTCAGCGTGTAGATTCCGGCAGGCAGCTCCGGCAACTGGTAATTTGTCGGTGTCCCATCAACCATCAGCACCGGGCAGGAATAAACCTTTGTGCCATAGATGTCAAGAACAACCATTGTAAAATAGTTGTCAGCCTCAATTGTGACTTCAACAGTGTTGCTGTCATCATCGTAATTAACCTGCGGCTCAGTCGATACTTCAGTACGGTCAGTCCCTTTTCGTGGTTTTTTAATTAAATCAATTTCATAAACTCCAGCATACATCATAGAAGAAGCCAGTAATAGTGCTGTAAATAAAATAATTTTTTTCATAATAATGTTGTTAATTGAGTGTAATAAATGTAGCACAAAGATAACGACATTAATTATTCAATGTCAAATTCAAGATGTACTTTTGTGACTTTTATGCCGCTGGTTATCAATGATATAGAAATAAATTTTGTAACTATGCCCCACAAATGCAATTTTCAGCTCTATTTTGAACAAATTCTATTTATAAAAATGTCAATGTTGTCATTTATTCCCATTTTTGCAGCAATCATTTTTTTCTTGTTGTAAACGTAATGAGGATTTTTATAGCCCATATAGACACTTATGAGTGCATTGGAAAAATTGCACATTAGCATACAAATAAAATGAATATCTGATTCGGTCAGGCATGGGTAATCAGTGGTAATTTTATGTATAGCATTATTGTGAGCTGCATTGACGTATGCTCTTAGTACTTCCCAAAACTGTGCTTTATCATCGTTGTCATCTAACAGTGCAAGAAATTTCTCTCGCAGTTTCTGAGGGTGATTACCAAACAAATGATAAATTTCTGTCAGTTTCTTTGCTTTATCTATGTATGATGCGACAGATTCAGTCAATTTTTTTTCAGCATTGAGGTGTTGTTCTAATTGTAGGATTGAATCAATACGAAGCTGTGACAGTTGTTCTTCCAGTGTCCTTAAATTATTTCGATATTTTATGTATATGATACATACTGATGCTGAAACAACTATAATGAGGACAATTACTATGCTCCATAAAATTGCTAAATCTCGCTGATATCGTATTTCTTTAAGCTTTGTTTTCTGACGATCATATTCTTTTTCGGAGTAAAACAGTTGAAGACGTTCTGAATTTTTCTCTATGTTATAGGCTGCTTTTTCTGCTTGTTTAAGTAATTTCAAAGCTGCCGTATAGTCACCTTTTGCCTCTCTTAAATCAACTTCAGCCAAAAATCTTGTTATCGGATTGTCATCTGCTTTTTTCGTCGTTAAATCAAAATAGTATTGCGCAGAGTCGGGAAGCAACAAATTTGAATATGAACGGCATAAACTATATAGAAGCTCATTTGTATCGGCATATTGGATACCGTTGTCTAAAACATACAATGCAACTTCTTTTTGTTTTTCAAATAATGAGTCTATTTCAAATGCCCTTGAAAGATTTATGTAGCTTGCAAATTCACTTTCCTTTGCATCTAATAGCTTTGCAAGCTCTATTGCTTTCGAAATATAAAAATAGGCACTGTCCATATTACTTGCTCTATACAACACGCCCAAATTCTCAAGGCATTTTAATTGATAGATAGAATCTTTTGCAAGCACATAATAATTGTATGCTCGTTTGTATTTATCAATATGCAACTCACTTTCTGCGTATGCATTATGGTATAATACTGCCATGCGATGATTGGCATAGCCAAGGTTATGATAATCGGTAGATAAAGCTGTTTCTTCCGCTTTTTTGAAATATTCCATGGCTTCCACATTGTAGCCCAATTCTTCGAGCGTAGCCCCTTTGAAGATAAGGGAGCGAGTGAGCTTCTCTCTGTCGCCATTGCCGGTGAAGTGATTCACGGCAAGGTCGATGGTATCGGTCGAAGCAATGCTGTCGTAGCACTTGTATTGCGCCTCGGTGAGCAGCAGGGCAAAGTATGCGCGGTCGTCGCTTCGCGAAAACGCACCGAAGCCCATAGCCCGCAGCCCGGCGAGAGCCGAGTCGGGACGCTCCTCGATGATGCTGTCGATGGCAGCCAACCGTGCATCATAGTGCGCATCGCCACAACTCACCGCTGCCGCAAGCATCACGAATCCTATGACAAATACCAAAATTCCTCGCATACTAAAAAGCATTGCGTTCGCAAATGCAGCCACAAAATTAAAAAATTTCTCCCAATCATCAAAATTCAACCACCATTTCACCCGCCATTCCCACAGAATCACACAAACTGCCGAGACTGTGTAAATATGGCAAAAAAAGAGGGATACACATCGGCAGTGTATCCCTCAGCATTTTCTCTACAGATTCTTCGAATTCATGCGTTTACTTTACGATTCTCTTGAAAGTTTCGTTACCGACTTTCACTATGTAGTAGCCCGAAGCTACGCTGATAGTGTAGTTGTCGCGACCATTGCCCACTGCCACAAGTGCTCCGGCGGCATTGTAGACTGCCACATCGGCTGCTTTGGTGCATTTCACCACAATCTTTCCGGTGAGTGCAACAACGGTAGTGCTGCTGTTGCCAATTTCCTCTACGGCAGTAGTGGTTATGTCTGCCACATTCGATAGACCTGATGTACGGTCGCCGTAGATGGCGGCAACATAGTAGTCGCCCATGCCTTTGTCGGTGGTGAAAGTGGTGGTGCTGCCGTCGACAGAGCCAATCTTCTCGTCGAAGAAGTAGATGTCGAAGCCGGTTGCAGCAAGGGTCGACGGTGTGTAAGAGATATCGTCGAATGCAAGGGCAAAGTTTTCACCCATAGGTGCATTGTAGTGTATTGCGAAGTATTTTGCTCCGGCAGGAAGGTCAAACGACACTTCGGTCCAGTCGACACTCACCGTGGAGAGTGTGTAGACTGTCTCGGTGAAGTCGTCGACAGCGGTGCCTGTGGTTGAATACCTGATTTCAAATCCTCCACACTCCCAGTCGGATTCAGAGAGGCTGTGCACGAACAGAGTCACCGTCTGTGCGTCGCCGCAGAGTTGCGGAGATATTGCCCAGTCGTCGGTGTCGCAGTCGGATGCGCCGCACATAAGCAAGCCCTGGTGACCGCTGTGTGTGCCATACTGCCAATCGTCGTCGGGATATGACTCACCCCAGTTGTCGAAGTCGGCAGTGCGGTAAACCACGCCACCCATCGTAGTTCCGAAACCGATGCACGGATTGCTTGGCATCGACCACATGCACGACAGCCACGACCCATCGCCATCGACAAAAGTCCAGTTGCCAGCCACATTGATTTCCCAAGGCACATAGTCCTCGAAGCCTTCGGTTACAGGAGCTGCTTCGCCGCCCGGTGCGCTCCAAGTGAGCGTCACATTGCCGTTTCCGTCGATAGTTCCGGCGAGGTCGGTTACGCAAGGCAGTTCGTTTTGGAACACCTCGATCTCAGCCTTCGCCGAAGTGTTGTTGGCATTGTCCTCATCGGCAGAGTACGTAATCTCGGCGTAAGCCTCCACTAAGTCGCGGTCGGTCACCTGTCCGGTGTAGGGGATTGTAAGCTCAAGGTTGCCCAGAGCCGGCATCGACTCTTTGCTGATGGTAGCTACATTTTTGCCGTTGATGTAGAGGTTGACATCGAATGTGGCAGCTTCATTGGTGCCCATGTTGAGCACGGTTACGCCAAAGTCGCTGGTTTCACTCACTGTGATAGCATTTGGTGCATCGAGGAGCACGGCAAGGTCGTTGGCAAGAGCATCGTGAATCTTAATGTCGTCGATGGCGAGCGATTGAGTGCCGTCGGCATCCTCAAATTCCACTCCAAACTTCAGCATGATAGTGCGGCACTCCTGGAATTGGCTCAGGTCGTAGCGAATCTGCTGCCATTTCGATTTCAGGGTGCTTGAAGTGCTGATTTCACCAAGGAAAGTCTCATTGAGGTCTTGATCGACTACTGTCACTGAGAGTTTACCGCCCTTCTCGGGAATGCAGTAGAGCGCAAAGTCGAGAATCGGGTTGGTCATGTCGGCGAGTGAAATTGTTACGGAATTGAACGACTCCTTGGCAACCGACGAGTCGGAATAGGCTGCAATAGAGCCGCCTGTGCCGTCGAAATCGTAGTCGCGCGAGAAGTAGAATGTGTTGTAGTAGGGTTCAGTCCACCATGTGTGGTCGAAGCTCTCGCCCTCCGATGGGAATCGCTCGCTGAATGGAGCCGGAGTAACCTTTCCGATAATCAATCCGTTGGTCGAAGCGAGTTCGCCCTCCTTGTTGTCGACTGTAGCCGACACGTCAAGGTGAATGAGTGCAGGCTCCATAGTGGCAACCGATGAGTTGAGTGTCAACTTGGCAGAAGTGCCTACAGTCTGACCCAAAGCATTGCCATACTCATCGTAGATAGTGTAAATTGCGTTGTCGGCAGGCACATATCCTCCGTGTACGCCCTTGTCGGCAACTTTATCCCAACTCATGGTCAGGGTGTTGTTGCCATTGTCCTTGACTTTCACATTGGTGAGGGCAAGCGGAGTGTCGATGCCCACATAGCCATCTTCGCCGTGCTCAAATCCGGCATTGCCTGCATCGTCGTAGCACACTACGGTGTAGGTGTGCATTCCGCTCTCCATGCCTTCTCCTGCATCGGCTACTTCAATTTCGGTGCCGGTGGCGGGATTTTCCACGGTAGCGACTTCGACACTACCGTCGCGCATAACTACAGCCTTTGAAATGGCGGCAAGCTCATCAACTGCAATGGTCGTGGCAGGAGTGGTGAATTTCACCGTGGCTTTCAGCTCGCCCAGCGGGGCTGCTTCAATCTTTATGCCCGTAACTGAGTCGGGGGCGCAGAGCAGCGACATTTCCTCGAGGGCAAAATCAGATATAGTCACATTGCTGCGGTTGGTGATGGTGTACATGCGCACAGCAATCTGCTTGGCTGCATCTTCGGTAGGGCGAATCTCTTGTACCACATCTTTGCCGACAGTGTATTTCACATACGAGCCAAGCTGTGTGTAGCCCGAAA